>JAOZUU010000238.1 GCA_029938515.1 Desulfobacterales bacterium
TCTGCGCCCCCGGACTGCCCGAAGATGGTGACATTACCCGGGTCACCACCGAAATCTGAGATGTGTTCCTTCACCCATTTCAACGAAGCAATGATATCGAGCATGCCGGCATTGGCGGAATCCTTAAATTTATCGCCGGCAATGGCCCCCAGATTAATAAAGCCGAGTGAACTCAGGCGATGGTTGATTGAGCATACGACCACATCCCCGCTTTTGCTCAGGTTCTCTCCCTCGTAGGCATCCAGGGCACCGGAGGAACCACCCAGGAAACCTCCACCATGGAGCCAGACCAATACAGGCCGCTTCCCGGCATCGTTAATACCCGGGGTCCAGACATTGATGAACAAGCAATCTTCTCCATAGCTTTTATCGCCCCCATGGTAGGTGAATGCCCTACTGAAGGGGGCCGTGTCGGGTTTAACCGGAGTATTTTGATACGTACCCTGCATTTTGGGCTGTGGTGCGGAAGGCCCCCAGTCCATTGTATTCCTTATCCCGGTCCATGGCTCAGGTGCAGTGGGCGCCATGAAACGGTTCTTCCCCGATGTGGGTCCTCCGTATGGGATCCCTTTATAGGTGTATATTCCATTCCGCCGGTACCCCCTTACTTTCCCGGAGCGGGTTTCAACAATTGCTCCGTTCTGGGAGACTTCAAGGATCTGTTCTGGTGAAGAAACAGAATCACCGGTGTTTGATGAGCAGGAAGAGAGAGTCATTCCGCCCAGTCCAAGGGTGGCAGTTCCACCTCCAATGGTTTTAATAAAATCTCTTCTGTTATTTGACATGACACCTATTTTTAAGTGTACAATCTGCTAAAAACCTGTAGCCTTCAACCATTCAAAAAACCGTTCAATCCAGCTGTCAACCGGGATCCCTCTTTGATCCATCCCGAATCCATGCTGGCCCACCTGAAATATATGTATCTCAGCCAAGGCTCCGGCCTCCTTCCAGGCGATAAACAGCTCCATGGGCCTTTGCCATCCCTGGTGTGAATTACGCTGGTCAAGAACATCGGAGAATTCACAAGTTAACGACCGGTAATGAGTGCAAAAGACCTACCCCCCCCGATAATGGTCGAGCGCGGCTTCATCAACATCCAGGCCTAGGCCCGGACCTTGAGGAATGGACATAGAACCATCCTCTATCCTGAACACGTCTTTATTTTTCAAGAGACGTTTTCCAGGAGCAAGCGTTTCTTCAGGCGTCATTCCTGGTGAGGTCATTACCAGCTCCTGCCAGTTGGTCGTTGGCGAAATGGCTGCCACATGAAGAAAACCGGCCAAAGGCAAGCCATGAATACCATGCGGGACCATCCGGACCGAGTTGTCAAAGGCCCGAACCATATCAGAAATCTGCTTACAAACCAGGATACCCCCGGCCAAAATCACATCCGGCTGCAAAATATCAAAGGCATCATGAGACAGGTACCGGGCAAACAGGCGCGTATCATTGTCCCCCTCCCCACCGCTTATCCGCAGTCCTACTTCCTTACGCAATTTCGCAGAGCGAGGTATCGATTGGTAGGATGGAGATTGATCCAACGGGATCAGCTTGCGAAAGGACGAGGTATAGTTTTCCCGCTCAAATGGTTCTTCCAGCCAATAAGCTCCGTGCTCCTCCATGCCGCGCGCCACTTTCAGTGCCTCTTCGTAAGACCAGACCCAGGGAGCCCGTTGTCCTGTGCGATCGAACATGATCGGAAAGTCCGGACCAACTGCACGTCTAATCTCTTTCAACGCTTCCACATCGTCCATGATCTTCGGCCGCCAGCAACGGATCTTGACACCTTTAAAGCCTTTATCCTGGAAAAATTTGATATCTTCAGCCTGCCGCTCAAACAGCACATCTGACTGATCTTCCTTGCCCGGCCAAACGATGGTCAAGTAGACCCGGATCTTGTCCCGTACCGCTCCGCCCAGTAAGCGATGAACCGGCATGTTCAAGGCCTTGCCTAGCACATCCCAAACTGCGTGTTCCCAACTGCCGACCTGGCAAAGGCCCTCAGCAATAAACTGATCAATTGAGAAAGGATCCTTTCCAACCAGGATCTCCCGAACCCGCGGCAGATCATCGACCGAATGTCCACGACCGAAACTGTAGCCAGTAATTCCTGAATTGGTGGTAATTTTATAAACAAAATGCCGACGGACTTCACCACGCCGTATCTCTTCGCCTTCGTCTTGCACATTTACCACAAACTGTTCTGCGTTGGTGATGATCAAATCAGACTTCTTACCGGATCGAATACGGTCCTGTTCATCAGCCAAAGGTGTTGCTAGTACCGTCGACCCTGGAACCAAAAGACCTCCCAATCCGGTCAGAGCTCCTAGCTTCGTAAACTGGCGTCTGGACAGTCTCTTGTCTCTTGCTAATTGGGGAACACCCTCTTTCGTAAATTTGTCTTTAATAGATAGTCTTTCCATTTATATGTTGGTTTTAAAAAGTTTCTTTTTAAACAGGCACATGCAACCAAACTCCCTCGCCAGAATCCCCAAGTTATCTTTAAGTAGGACAGGAAGGTTCTGATCGCATCCTATTGTTCCTTGTTCAACCACCCGTTCAGCTTCATCCACTCCTGCACGCGGTCCATAAAATGGTCTGCTCCACCCCCTTTTTCCACGAAACCATGCTGGCCCACCTGAAATATATGTAACTCTGCCAGGGCATCAGCCTCCTTCCAGGCGACAAATAGCTCCATGGAATTTTCCCATGGAATCAGCTGGTCATTCGCTGCTGTGAAGATGCAGAGTGGAGGGGCATTTTCCGGGACCACAATAGGCAGGCCCTTTTTTGCATTTGCCCCTGTATAAACAGGCACTGCAAAATCGGGTCTTCCGTCTGCGGGTCCCATAACCGATCCAAGGGTTACACCTCCTCCGGCCGAGAAACCAATCATCCCGATCCGATCCTGTTCGATCCCCATTTCCTTCGCACCTCGCCGCACCAGGCGAACAGCCTGCTGCCCGTCCTCGACTGCCAGCTTCCGAACATTCTGTCCATCCTGCTTCGTCCTGTCTTCCTGGTGGAACAGTCTGTATTTGAGCACATAAGCATGTACACCAATCTTATTCAGGTACCTGGCAATATCCACCCCTTCGTAGCTCATCATCAGGTTTTGAAACCCTCCGCCGGGGGCTATTACCATGGCAGTTCCTACATCTGTACCTGGATCGGGCGGATAGTACATCAGGACCGGCTTGACCACATTCTGCACTATGGGAAGTCCACTGTAAGACACGGCGGTATTCTCTTCCCAGTCCCAATTTTCCGACCCGGGAGCCACACCTTCATACAATGGGATCACACTGGCCGGTTCCGGAAGGGATTGTCCTGAAACGATATGGAGCATTCCCAAATGAAAAAAGACCAATAATATTGCATATACCTTTTCCATTTTAATCAGTATTTATCTTGAGTTCTAAATTGTTCGTCCTCGCCCGGCGTTACTTTTTTGCTTTGTAAAACTCTTCAACCGCAGTGGCCGTTATCTTCCCGAGCATAATATAGCCTTCTGAGCTGTAGTGGGTTCCATCCTCTCCGATGGGCAACCTGCCGGGATAGAGAGTGGTAACGTGGGGAATCTCCCGGCCAGCCCTGTTCTGAGCATTGATAACGGTTGCAATGTACGGACGTTTGCCTCCCAGCTTTTTAGCTTTGGCCGAGTCTTGGTCATTTACGTAGGACAGTAGCGCTTTGAGCAATTCCTCGTCTGTTACGGGATCGGGGCCCGCCAGCTTTTTAGCTTCGAGCAAGTCCTCATCATCTATGGAGGACAAAATAATTTTGAGAAGGTCCTTGTCATTCAAGTAGGAGGGAACAAATACGGGCAGGTCCGGTGTGCCAAGGTCGTTGCGCAGGTCCGATATAAGCTGTTTGAACCTGTCATAATACGCTTCCGCGAGCTCTTTTCTTGTACCATCGGCGGCTCCCTGTTTCCAAACAAAGCCGCAAAACTCGGGCTGTGAAATTTTCTTTGCTTCAGCAACAGCGTTCATCACATCCTTATACAAGGGTCCCTTTTTTCCATCGAAGGTAAGCTCGGCCCTCTCAAATGACCAATCCTTCTCGAACCCGCATATTCCCGTTCCACCACTCGCTACCTTTATGATGCCTATGTGGTCGTCCGGCCAGAAACCGGCAAGCTGATGAGCAAATGATACACCCGGTCCGAATCGCTGGCTCGGCACAAAGTATTCCCACCTGCCATTCGCCCAGATTCTGATGCGGTCCTGTTTTTCAGTATAAGGCGGCTCCAGTTCTTTCGCCCATCCTGCACCTTGCATGTTGGATTGCCCCATTAACAAAAAAACGCGAAACTTTCCACTTTTCGAAACCGACGCTTCACCGCCACCCATAGTGTTTGCCTGTTTGAAGCCCGTCGTCTTCCATTTCATTGCCTCCTCATTTGTCTTCGCCATATCCAGATAGGCCTCTGCGTATAACCGGCCTAGCTCCAACGTTCCCGCTGTATTGGTGTGCTGATCTTTAGGGTACTTTTCCAAGTCCCGGATAATCACCATCCTGGCGTTCGGTATGGCCTGCTGGGCGTCCCACTGGGCTTTGAGCACCCACATGGCTCCGGGGCGGTTGCCCTCAATTTCCGCTGGAACCA
This sequence comes from Desulfobacterales bacterium, assembly GCA_029938515.1. Taxonomy (GTDB): domain Bacteria; phylum Desulfobacterota; class Desulfobacteria; order Desulfobacterales; family QNYZ01; genus QNYZ01. The sequence goes on from JAOZUU010000238.1 coordinate 4,613, forward strand.
TATTGCTCAGATCGTCGGGAATATTTGCCTCGCCAGGTCGATGAGAACCGTAGAGGAAGGGCATATCTTCCGCTCCTACCTCCTTGCGTACCCCATCGACCATAGCCTTGAGATTCGGTAGGTATTCTTTGGCTACGTCGACGAATGACATGTCTCTGGCACCCTGGTGCCACACGAATCCCACTAGTTCACAGTCCCGGCTGGCACAAGCCTCATTCACCTTATCCGTCAAGACTTTGAAGAGATTGCCCCTTCCCGCGTTTTTTGTGCGATCCGCCTGCTCCTTGGTCCAATTCGGATGCCATGCCAACACGCCCGTACCGCCGGCGGCCTGTTTGACAATTCCGATGGTCTCATTCGGCCACGCCTCGGCCATCGCATGAGCGAAGGAAATTTCCGGGCCGAAAGAAAACTCGGTCAGACCAAACTTCTCGCGGTATTTCTCGGGGTAAACATTAAATGGTCGCAAAGGTTGCCATTTTCCATCCTCGAACATCAATATCCTGTCGTTTCCTTTTCGCATGGCATCGGATAATTTCGTGCTGTCGCCAAAGCCCGCCATTCCTGATTGGCCGG
>JAOZUU010000239.1 GCA_029938515.1 Desulfobacterales bacterium
ATAATGACGATCAGGGCCAGGATTGTAAGATTGAAAAAACTGTTATTTTTAGCCGCAGACACACGCGGACAAACACAGACGATTATATCTGCCGAAACGGCAGAGATGAGGATGTGGTCTTCGGCAGATATTATATTCTTGCAAAACGCACGCTCTTTTCCCAAATAAAAGTGTTATTTAGTTTGACAAAATAGCATATTTCGCGAAACGATAAAACGTCTGTGTAAGTCTGTGTGTGTCTGTGGCTAATAATTTATTTCGGGATCGGGACACGTCGCCAAGACGTCAGCCAATAGCCTTAATTTTACCCCCGTGCCGCGGGCAACCGTTCACCTGGGTCGTATACTTTCTGTAATACCAGCGCAGCCGCCAGGGCACCGAGACCGGCCACATCGGCCCAGTATTGCGGCCAGAACAGCCCCAGCGCGGCCAGCCAGAACAGCACGGTTTCCAGCCAGGTGGCCCGCCTTAGAAAGTACCGCTCCAGGCCCGAAGCAAAGGCGACCAGACCTAAAAGTGTGGTGACCATAGCCAGGACTACCTGCCAGTGGAGCAATTGGTAATCCGCTCCCATCCCCAAAAGGGGCCGATAGGCCATGATCAAAGGAATGATATAAAGTCCCTTGGCCAGTTTCCAGGAACTGAAAGCGGTTCGCATCGGGTTGGCGCCGGCTATACCGGCCCCGGCGAAACTGGCCAGACTGACAGGCGGGGTGACATTGGCATCCTGAGAATACCAGAACACGATCATGTGAGACACCAGCAGGGGGACCCCCATATCGAGCAGGGCCGGGCCGGCCAGGGTGGCCAGAACGATATAGCTGGCCGTAACCGGAAGCCCCATCCCCAGCACCAGAGAGGCGGCCCCGATCAAAAGGATGGCCAGGGCCTTGATGCCGAAACTCAATTCGAGGACCAGACTGGAAAACTTCAACCCCATTCCCGTCAAAGTAACCATCCCCACGATAATTCCGGCCGCGGCGCAGGCAACGGACACCATGATGGCATTGGTGGCCCCTTTTTCGAGGGCATTGATGATCGCTTTCAGTTCTCCCGCGCTAAAATCCGAGAAACGGGCACGGGCGGAATCGACTGCCCAGCGAATCGTATTGGCCGCCAGGCTGGCCGCCGCCGTGCTTATCACGGCGATGAACCCGGCCATCATGGGGGAATAATTGGCCACCAGGACATAGATCAAAATAGCCACCGGAATGATGAAATGAAGCCCCTCTTTGACCACCTTGGATATTTTAGGCAGGTTTTCCTTGGGCTGCCCTTTCAGGCCGTGTTTTTTGGCTTCGTAATGAACAAACAAAAGGACCGTGATGTAATACAATATGGCCGGCACCAGGGCGACCTTGATAATGGTGAGATAGCTGGTGTTGGTAAACTCGGCCATTAAAAACGCCCCGGCCCCCATGATGGGCGGCATCAGCTGCCCCCCGGTGGAAGCGGCCGCCTCGATGGCGCCGGCCACATGGGCCCGGTAACCGACCTTTTTCATCATGGGGATGGTAAAGGACCCGGTGGCCACCACGTTGCCCACGGCCGAGCCGGATATCGACCCCATAAAACCCGAGGCCACCACGGACGTTTTAGCCGGTCCTCCGGAAAACCGGCCGGTCAGGGCATAGGCCAGATCGATAAAGAAGGCACCGCCACCGGTGGTTTCCAAAAACGCGCCGAATAAAACAAACACAAACACAAAGGTGGCGGCCACGCCGATGGGCAATCCGAAAATACCTTCGGTAGTCAGCCAAAGTGTCGTGACAATCCGTTCAATACTGTAACCCTTGTGAATAATCAGTTCGGGCATATAAGGACCGAAAAAGGCGTACAAAATGGCCGTGATGCAAATTCCGGTCATGATATAACCGATCACCCGCCGGCAGGCCTCGAGCACCAGCAGAGTTCCGATAATGCTGACAATCCGATCGCTGACCAGCCAGTCTCCCTGACGTTCGAAAATCGCGGTCAGATTGGCGCAGATATAATAGGTGCAATAAATCGCCGCCAGGGCAAGGGTCCAGTCCAGAATCACCCATCCGTTCAGCCGGGTCTTGTCAGCCTTTTTAAACGGGGGTTTGAGCAAAAAGGTCAGGCACAAAATAGCGCCCAAATGGATGGAGCGCTGGACCAGCGCAGTCAGGGCGGTAATCCCCGCCGTATATAGCTGGTACAGGCTCAGGCTGACCGCCAGAATCATGACGATCCGGGCGGTCCATCGCGAAATCCGTGTCAGGCCCTTCTCCCTAGGAGGCTCATCCGGTGAAACAGCTTTCAATTGATCGCGATGTGCATTTGATGGGGTTGCATCTGTCATCGGTTACGCTTTCCCGAATCCATGACGGGAATGAATCATATTTTACTGTATCGCTCACGGATTCAGTTTTTTGGCCGGGGCGTGGCCGCATGTGGAAAAATCATGCGCCATGTCCGGTAAAATGAGCTGACCGGCCGCGCGGAAAACTGAACGGCCACATGGGGCGCCAGGGCCGACAGGTTCGTTTCCACATTCCGCCAGATGATGGTGTGATCCACGCCCGGACTGCCGATCCGGAGAATAAAATTACCGGTGGGCATGTGCATGTCTTCGATCACCTCATAAGGCCCGCGTTGCACCATGCGCCCGACCCCCGGCATGCGGCCCATCCCGGCCCCGAATTTCAGGTACCGTTCTTCTTCGATGAAGATATGCCCCTTTTCATCCAGGCTGTGAACTTCCCAGATGGGTGCATTTTCAACGGAATGATAATAACGAACGGTAAAGTGCTCATCTGGCTGTAAAGGCAACACCAAAAGGGGTTTGCCGCCATGAACCGGTGTAATGTCAAGTTCCAGGCCACCGGGGTGCATCCCGATGGCCACAAGAAAGAAAAGGATCAGGCCGGAAACAATCATTAAACTGATACGAACCGGCCTGGTCAGCATATCCATTCTAGTCCATCAACATCGCCGGAATCGCCACGCCCTTCTCCTTAAGGTACTTGACGGTACCAGGATGCAAAGGAATGGGTGAGTACTTGACTGCGTTCTCGGGGGTGGTGTAGGCCGCCGAAGGATGAATTTTTTTCAGGTAGTCGTTGTGCTCGAATAAGGCCTTGGCCAGATTGTAGACCAAATCCGTGCCCAGCGATCCCTGGCAGATCATCACGTTCCATACCCCGATGGTCGGGACGGCTTTATCCACACCGCGATACAGGCCGCCGGTCAATTCCACACCGGCATAATTCTTGTTGGAATCGATAACTTTCCGGGTCTGTTCGGATGTAAATTCAATGATGTGAATCTCATGGGTGGTGGCGAGGTCGAGGATCGAACTGGTGCCGGGCCCCACGGACCAGACACCGACTTCGATGGTCCCGTCCCTTAAGGCATTGGCGCTTTCGGTAAATGACAGCCGGCTGTCCTTGTAGGAATCGAGCGGAATCTCCAGGGCTTTGAAAACCGCTTCGGCCATAAAATTGGTCCCGCTGCCCGGGCTGCCGGTGCTGATCCGTTTCCCCTTGACCTGTTCGATGTTGGTAATCCCGCTCTTTTTCAGGGTCACGATTTGCAGCAGGTTGGGATACATGATGGCCAGGGTTTTAATATCGTGCTTTTTGCCCTTGAATTTTCCCGTGCCGTTAAAACCGGCTTGGGCCACGTCGCCCATGACCTCTCCCACGACGGTCTCGCCCTTGTGGGCCAGTTTGACATTTTCCACACTGGCGCCGGTCACCTCGGCTACCGCTCTAACATCCTTTACATTTTTGGACCAGATCTCGGCCACGCCGCCGCCATAGGGATAGTAGATACCGCCGGTACCGCCGGTACCGATACTGATAAATTGTGTTTTGGCCGCAGCCGGCCCGGCCAGTGCAATGATGATACAGAAAAACAGGATTGCGAGAATACGTTTCATAATTTTTTTCCCCTTTCACTCGTTGGAAGCTGAATACTGACAACTGATGGTTTTCAAGCGGAATGATTATCTGATTTCTATTGCCCCAGGGTGCTGATTCTCAAAATAACACTCATGGGCTGGGTGGTCACCCCCCCTACCGGATAAACAAAGGAAGCGGTTTCGCCCGGTTTTAACAGTCCCTTTTTAGTTTTCCTGGGAATCAATCCACCCACGGCCTTGCCGTCATCTAAAAAGATATTGACCCGGAAGCGCTGCGGTTTCTGGCTGACATTTTTTACCGCCACTTTAAAGTGCAGCGTATCGGCGCCGCCCCACTTTTTAAACCCACAGGAAAAATCCGCCAGTTCAGCTTCGAGAGAGATATCTTTTTCCACCTCTCCCCCGGCAACACAGGGAAATACCTCCGGTGCCGTCTCCGGCGTCAGCCCTTTTGAGGCACATCCGGTAAAGACCAGGGCGGCAACCGCCGCAACCATCAGGATCCACATCCATGTCCCATTGTTCTGCTTCATACTTCCTCCTTTCGCGATAATCTGAATAACATACACGTGTAAGATTAACCCACTAACTGCCATCATCTCCATCTATAGCTTCAAATTCCCTGACGATTTTGTCTGCCAGGTCCATTGAACTCGTAAATGCCGGAGACACCGGATTGAGAATATGCAAACTGGAACTGTTTTTCAAGAGACAAAAGTCCTGGACCAGTTCCTTGGTCCGCCAATCCACCAGCTGGGCCCGGATACCCACCTTGGGCGAGGGCCCCACATCGCCGGGTTCAAGGTGTTTTACCAGCCGGGCGGCATCCCGGAAAAACCAGGGAAACAGATATTTTCGCGGCTCGATCAGGGCCACGTTTCGAAACTTGTCATTGTGAAAAAAGAGCTGGGCGTCATTTAAAAGGATCCTGGGCCCCTCGCTATCGATTCCGCGGATCAGGCCGTAATTTTCCCGACCGAAAGCCGGAATCGCCGTGGGGCCGAGGTAAACTTCACCATAAACGTTTCTGGTGAAATGGACCCCTAAAAACGGATTCCGGATATCGGGAACCGGGTAAATGCTCCCCTTTACCAGATGCGACCGGTCCTCGACGAGTTTGTGATAGATTCCCTTAAACGGGATCAGCCTGAAATGATTTCCCAGCCCGAAGGCCTTGGCGATCCGGTCCGAATACGCACCGGCTGCATTAATCAGGTATTTATACCGGATATCACCCCGGTTGGTAACAACGGTGGAACTCCCCTTGAGGCCCCGGAAACAATGACCGAAAAAAA
>JAOZUU010000240.1 GCA_029938515.1 Desulfobacterales bacterium
CAGAGTAACGTCCAGGTTTTACCCTGAAACCCTTTGATTAGCCACAGACCCACACAGACCTACACGGACTATTCTTTTAAAAAAAACAGGTGGATACTATTGGGAAACCTGTCAGTGTTTGTCTGTGTGTGGCCTGCAGCGGCGAAGCTTCAGCGAAGACGGGTCAGTGGCTAATTTTTATGCTATCGTGAAATAATGTTCGAATGAGATGAAGATTTGACATTTTCGCTGTTAGCGATTAGTTATTTTGGAAAATGATTCGGGGAAATATTCCCCATGTTGCGGGAATTAAACATTAATCTTGACCGAAGTCTTGACCGGTGCTTATCCGCGGGTTTTATTGTGGTTCTGGTCATGTGGCTGGGTTTGACCATGTCTGTTGCCCTTGCGAGGGCCCGGGAGGAAGGTCGCGTCGGTCGTTCGGTATACTGGGAAGACGGCCTGCACCTGATCGGCCCGCGCGAAAATCTTGAACTTTTGTGGAACGTTAAAATTGACGGTGATGTAGGGAACATCGATGCCGACAGGGAACTGCAAACGGCTTTCAACGGTTTGGGAGACAATCACGCCGATTTTCGCCGGTTCAATCTGGTCTTCATGGGCCGATGGATCGGTGTGCTTGAGTACAAGCTCGAAGTCGATTTTTCAGATGCCCAAAGCATCAAGGACGAGTGGATTCGTTTCACCGGAAACGAAACCCTCCGTCACTTTATCTTTGGCCATATAAAGGAACCTTTCTCCCTGGAAAACCTGACCAGCAGCACCCATACGGCCTTCATGGAGCGTTCGTTGCCGACCATGGCATTTTCCCCGTGCAGAAACTTTGGCGCCGTTGCCGTGGGAAATAGAGGCGGCGCCCTGACCTGGTCTTTCGGATTTTACCTGAACACCGGTTCCCTCAGCTTTGATGGCCAGTCCAAAGACATGCTCTCCGAGGGCAATGGCATTGACCTGGCTATCCGCATTACGGACCTGGTACAATATCAGGATGACGGACAACGGCTGACGCATCTCGGCTTTTCATGGTCCCATGGATTTCGAGATGGCGACCGGGAGGACCCGAATGCACAGCTCAGAACCCGCCCGGAGTCTTTTCTGACCGATGTAAGACTGGTAGATACTGGAAATCTGGTAAACCATCGGCGAGACCTGGTTGCCATCGAAGCGGCGTGGTTGAACGGTCCGCTGTCCTTTCAGGGAGAGTATTTTCACGCTTTCATCGAATCGACCGAGAATTTTGATTTTGGCGGCTGGTATCTCTCCGGCAGTTATGTTCTGACCGGCGAGACCCGTAAGTATCGGAAGACGGGCGGGGTTTTTGGCGAGATCAAGCCGGTGAGATCGTTCCATCCCTCCACAGGGGGATGGGGCGCCCTGGAGAACTGGCACTGCGTTATTCCAGTGTGGATTTGAATGATAAAAGTGTGCGCGGCGGAAAAGAGCGTAACGTTACCGTTGGTCTGAACTGGTACCTGACACGCAAGCTCCGGTTCATGGCTAATTATATCTATGTTAACGTGAGAGATCGCGGCGAGCCACCTGTCAGCAACGGTGACGCCAATATTCTCATGGCCCGGTTCCAGGTCCGTCTCTGAATGCGACCTTTGGAAATGGCCGGCAAGATTGAAAAAAGTTGGGATGAGATATTAAAACTGCTGCAGCCAGCCTCCCTGGCTGTCTATTCGGGAAAGGACCTAAAATGAATAAAATCATTGCTCTCATAATAGCCGGCGTGGTGTTGATATTAAGCTGTGCTCACCAGAATGATCTATCCGAAGAGGAGAAGGCAGATTACCGCCGCGCCAGAGAAGTTTATTTTCAGGGGCAAAGAGGTGGGCCATGATACATCGTCCGTGGTTTTTTATTCCGGAGGCGAATCTTTAGTACATTTATTCACAAATATTGTAACGTTTTCCGGGGCTTTTTAATTTAACCGCAGAGTTCGCCGAGATCGCAGAGGTCATTATTATTAAACGTTATCATTTCTCGGCGTACTCCGCGTGCTCAGCGGTGAGATTTCCTACGTCCAAAATTGCCACATTTTAGCCGGGTTAGAGAGAAATGCCGTATTGACAATATAACCGATTTCCGATATGTGAATCTCGATAGTTGGTTGCCGGGTGATGATTGCCGTTTTTCAAAGGTCTCATATTGGGATGCATTTGGTTACCGCACGCCACATCAAATTTTCCCTGATTTTGCTCTCGAAAATGGAATTCTTATTATTGAACGAGGGTGAGTGAGCTACCAGATCCTCAGGCAGGCCCATATTAGATCCCACAGGCAGGACAGACTAAGGAACCCGACTGGAGAGCAAGACTCTTGCCGGACGAGAATTTGAAAAATGCTGACGGGGGACAGAAGCCATCCCGTCCACAGCGCCGAAGGAAAACAAAATTGATTGCCACTCTCCTGGTCATTTTACACATTCTCGGTGTGATCTCTTCGGTGCATGCCATAATGAGTACCCGGACGGCGCCGGGGGCCATTGCCTGGGCCGTCTCTCTCAACACCTTTCCCTACCTCGCCGTTCCGGCCTACTGGATCTTCGGCCGCAACAAATTCCAGGGCTATGTCACGGCTCGTCAGCTCGTCGATGAGAAGTTGGTCCGGGTGGCACCCGAGACCCAGGCTCATGTCGAGCAGTTTATGATCTCCCATGAGGAACTCACACCGGCTTTGAGGATGGTCGACACGCTTACCGACATGCCTTTCACAACGGGCAACGACGTGGAGTTACTCATCGACGGCGACGCTACGTTCAAAAGCATTATAGAAGGCATCGAAACGGCCAGAATGTATGTTCTGTTCCAGTTCTACATCATCAAGGACGACGAGATCGGCTTGGAAATCAAGGACCTGTTGATTCGCAAAGCCGGCGAAGGGGTGCGGGTTTTGTTTCTTTACGACGAGATCGGCAGCAGCAAGCTGCCCAACGAATACCGCGAAGAACTGCAAAAGGCCGGGATTGAGGTCTCCGCCTTCAACACGACCCAGGGGAACCGCAACCGCTTCCAGCTCAACTTTCGTAACCATCGCAAGGTCGTGGTCGTGGACGGCCACACGGCCTGGATCGGGGGGCACAACGTTGGTGATGAATACCTCGGAAAGGACCCCAAGTTCGGGCACTGGCGGGATACCCACGTCCGCTTCGAGGGACCCGCGGTCATTGGCGCTCAGCTCTCCTTTGTCGAAGACTGGTATTGGGCGACCGGGAAATCTCCTGAGCTCGACTGGCTGCCCGATCCCTCGACAACTGGTAATCGCAAGATGCTGGTCATTCCCACTTCACCTGCCGACGCCCGTGAGACGGCCTCTCTCATATTCATCCAGGCGATTTCCGGTGCCCTGGAGCGGGTCTGGATTGCCAGCCCCTACTTCGTTCCTGACGAGGGAGTGCTGAAAGCCCTCGAATTGGCCGACCTGCGGGGGGTCGATGTGCGGATCCTGATTCCCGACAAACCCGATCATATGATGGTCTATCTCGCCGCCTTCACCTTCGTGGACGAGCTCGCCAACACCGACATCGGCTTCTATCGCTACACCAGCGGCTTCCTGCACCAGAAAGTCGTGCTCGTCGATGACAGCATTGCAATGGTTGGAACCACCAACCTCGACAACCGCTCCCTGCGATTGAATTTCGAGGTCATGGCTCTGGCGGTGGATCCGCCGTTCGCCGGCGAGGTGGCCGCCATGCTCGAGGAGGACTTCGCCCATTCGCGTAAGATGCGCCCCGGCGAGTATCGCGAGAAGCATTTCTGGTTCCGATTCGCAACGAGGGTTGCTCGCCTCACGGCACCGATCTTGTAGGCTGGAGGTATCGCCATACTCCAGTTCGAGAGCATGAGGGGCCACTTCAATCTCAGCGTATCCATCAATTTATTTCAAGCGATATATTTCCATGATATCTCTCAGTATATCAGGAATATCGATTTTTAAATCAATCAACTGCCCTGAATGAATGTCAAATACCCAACCGTGTACCTGAATCTTCCTTTCCTTTTGACAAATTTTCAAAGTATTTTTCGTCCAGTTCCAACTGTTTTGAAATCCATTCTTTATTATTCTTAAAAATCTTGTCCATGCTCATCTCAAAACCTCCTTTATTCGCAATTTAAAATGAATATGCACGGGTGTAATAAATATAAGTTGTGGGAAAAAGGAATCAGATAAAAAGAAACGGTTAACAAGTCCCCATTCCAGCAGGTCATCAGCAGAAATGGGATTACCCGGCATTAAAAGTTCCGATAACCACCGTCATCTAAAACTTTACATTAATCTCATTAAGGTATATTATATAATACACAGAAAAATATCAAGAAGGCGGATGATGATCGTATGCGATTTCTTTTATACAATATTCGGTATGCGGCGGGAATCGGGAGGCATTTCCACCTTCCGGTACCTTACAGCGGCTATTTTAAAAATACCAACGGTAATTTAAAAACGATCCTGGACTTCATAAAATCAGTGAATCCGGATATCATCGGATTGATCGAAGTGGACAGCGGCTCTTTTCGCTCTGGAAAAAACAACCAGGCTGAGGGTATTGCCTGGGAATTGCAGCACAATCATATCTATAAATCAAAATATCCCGCATCATCCATGGCTCGGAAAGTGCCCTTGCTGAATAAACAGGGCAATGCGATATTGACCAACCAGAAGATTGTTTCCCAGAAGTTTCATTATTTTCGCGAAGGCGTCAAACGGCTTGTGATTGAACTGGAGCTGGCCGATTTTTCGGTTTATCTGGTGCATCTGTCCATCAAATTTCGTCACCGGCAATATCAGCTTCAGGATCTGCATACCATGATAAACAATGAAAAAAAACCGATCATTGTGGCCGGGGATTTTAACGTCTTTCGGGGTGATCGGGAATTGCAATTGTTCATGGCGGCCACCGGGTTGAAAAATGCCAACGATGACGGTCAGCCTTCGCACCCCAGCCGGGCACCGCGTCGACAACTGGATTATATTTTCCACAGCCCGCAGATAAAGATTAACAATTTTCAGATTCCCAAAGTCAAATTTTCCGACCATGCGCCCCTGGTCTGTGAGTTTGAAATCAACATAAAATGAACATCAAACCGGGTCATCCCGGAGAGTTTTTTCAGGGACAGCCCTTTTTCTTCTGTTTAACAAGATCAGGAAGTTGTTTTTGTGCTGCCCATAACCGCA
>JAOZUU010000241.1 GCA_029938515.1 Desulfobacterales bacterium
TCAAGGCAATCCACTTGAATGAGATCACCATGTTTCCCTAAATAGCTAATATAACTGATTTGAATTGAAACGATGTCTATGAATCACACATCTAACTTCTGATCATTCTATGAAAGTGCTCTTCGTTTTTTATAACAGCCTAACCTAATGATTGGGTTTAGATTTGTCTTCAATTTCTGGAAATGGGTCATCGTCTAAAATCTTATTCCATTTTTTTTTAATTTGGATGATGGTACCATCCGCTAACATTTCGTTGAAGGCAGTGTTCCATTGTTGTACAATTACATTAGATGTTTTTTTTGAAACAGCAATGCTGATATCGAGTTCCCGGATATTATACACTTCTTCGATTTCATGATAATTAACTCCGGCCAAATCACAGATCGTTTTAAAACCCGGTTTTTTTGTTACCCATAATTCTATCCGGTCGAGAACAAGCTTTTTAGCATTTCTTTGGTCATCATGCGTAGGCACAAGATTTGTAAACCCGCGCCTTTTCAGGAATATATCCTTGGCGTCATCTCGCAGCGCCCCAATGAAATCTACTTTTTTTGCATCCTCCAGGCTGTTAATTTTGATACCAGAGCCCTTTTTAGCGACAAAAATGTCACTTTTTCTGGCTATCGGACCAATCCAATTAAATTTGTCCTTACGTACCTGAGTGTGTGTCATACTAAACAGGATTATATTTTCTTCTTCCAAAGCTATTTTGTAGGCTCGCGCCCATGGATAAACTTGGATTTGCGTATTTGATCCAACTCTTCGCTGGATTTCCTTAACTATTTCCACAGCCGGGCCGATCAGCATGCCATCTTTTACATAGTTCAAGGGCGGCAGGTTTTCTGTTAAAATCATAAGTCCTTCTGCTAGTACAGATTGATAAAAAAGCAGAAAAACTGCTGCCATAAGCGCAAATAGCCTTTTTTTCATAATAGACCTCTTCGTCGGCTTTGGAGTCCATGGCAACATAATCGATTTGATCTTTCACATGATAAGTCTCAAACCATAAGCGTTTGGCTTCACTGGCACTGTTTTTCATCCACATATAGTGAGACGATCACCCTGAAGCAGCCGGTGATCCGCCTTTCAAACTGAGGACATTGTATGCGGCGACAGGACGGCTAAATCCCTTTAAGGATAACTCATCAAGCGGTTCGACGTCCACAACTTCCTCCACTGCCACATAGACCCGCTGGCTGATGAGTATCTGTGTGTTTTTGGCCTCATCACAAAGACGCGAGGCGAGGTTTGTAACAGTTCCAATAGCGGTGTAGTCGAAGCGTCCCTCAAACCCGATTTTACCTAGAGTGGCGTACCCCTGGTCGATCCCTATCCCGAAGCCCAGCTGGTAGCTGTACTTTCCCCACTTCTTAATCAGATCACCCATACTCTCGCGCATCGCTACCGCCATTGTAATGGCCCGAAGCGCCGGCTCCGCACATGGGAGAGGGTCATTGAAAAATACCATCATTCCATCTCCGGCAAAGCAGTCTAGAGTTCCCTCAAAACGGAAGATTAGGGCTCCCATGGCTTCGTGGTACTCGCGCAGGACGTCCATTACCTCCTCGGGTTCTCCGGTCTCGGAAAAGGCTGTGAACCCACGGAGATCACAGAAAACCACGGTTATTTCCCTCCGGTGGCTCTCAAGCAATCCTTCATCTTCCGAGGAGACGATGAGTTCTGCAAGCTGGGGTGAGAGAAAACGTTTTAAGCGCCCGATTCGCTCTAATTCGCTCAGTTGCTCTTCAACGCGGTGCTCCAACGTCTGGTTCCACTCCTCAAGTTTGGCTGCCTGGTCCCGAACGGTATCGTGGAGATCCTTGATGCGCAACATCGATTTGACTCGGGCAATCAGGGCTGCATGATCAACCGGTTTGGTCAAGTATTCATCGCTACCCGCTTCGAGACCGGTAATTACGTCTTTGGGATCCGCCTTGGCCGTTACCATGATAATCGGTATAAAGGATAGCGAGGTGTCTTCTTTTATACGCCGACAGACTTCCAGGCCGTCCATTTTGGGCATCATAATATCCAGCAAAATCAGGTCGGGTTGTTTTTCTCTGGCCATGGCCAGTCCAGCCTCGCCGTCGATTGCCGTGATCACCTCATAATGGTGAGCTTCAAGGCGCGTTTTTAAAATATCCAGGTTGGCCGGATTGTCCTCAACGATCAAAATCAGTGGCGGTGTTCTCACAACTTATTCCCTATTATCGGTTATGAAAGATATTTTTGAGCCTGTGCTAAAAGCTCACGGGGACTGAACGGCTTCGCGACGTAAGCATCGCAACCGGCCTCAAATGCCTTTACATCGTCGCCGCTCAAAGCATAAGATGTAACCACAATAATCGGGATTTCTTTGAGGTCCGGATTGGATTTGATCCGCTTTGTTGCCTCGTATCCGTCTATGCCAGGAAGCTGTATGTCCATCAAGATCAGGTCGGGACGGTTGGTTTCGGCCGCGGTCACTCCCGCTATCCCATCGACCGCTTCTATCACCTTATAACCACTGCTGGTAAAGAGGTCTCGCATGATACGCCGGTTATCTTCCTGGTCTTCAATAACTAATATCAATTTGCTCATATTTGCTTTCCTTGACTTTCGACTCGAACCGGTATCTTGAATTTGAAAGTCGCCCCTTTTCCAAGAGTGGACTCTACCCAGATGCAGCCCCTGTGCATTTCGACGATCTTTTTAGCGATAGAAAGTCCAAGACCGGTGCCACCTTTTTTCCTGGTGCTTGATCCGTCGGCCTGTTGGAATTCTTCGAAGATTCTTTTCTGATCAGTTTCCGAAAGTCCAGGACCCGTATCAGATACGGAGACTAAAAAACTTTCGTTGGAAACGGCAGATTCCACCCTAACCCCCCCCTTCTCGGTAAATTTAATGGCGTTTCCAAGAAGGTTTAAGAGCACCTGGGCAATGCGTTGCTCATCCCCTTTGCCTATAGCATGATTCGTGTGATCCCTGATTTTTAAATCGAGTTTCTTTTCGGCGGCCAGCGCCTCAACCGAGTTGAAGACCGTTTCAATCACCTCCCCCATCGAATATTCATTTAGAGAAAGAGTCAGCCGGCCTGCTTCGATTTTGGAAAGGTCGAGAACATCATTGATCAGCCCGAGAAGGTGACGTCCGTTCTTTTCCAGGCGCCCAAGGACCTCCCGGATTTTTTCCGGTACATCACCGTAGATATTGTCAACAATCAACTCCGTGTAACCCAGGATGGCATTCAGGGGCGTTCTAAGTTCGTGACTCATGTTGGCGAGAAATTCGGACTTGTGCTTGTTGACGATTTCAAGCTCTCGCCCCTTTTCCTCAATTTCATTGAAAAGACGAGCGTTATGAATGGCAAGGGATGATTGCGCGGCAAAAGCTTGAAGCAGGTCCACAACCGGTGCGGAAAACTCACCGGCCGCCCTGCGCCGAACTACCAGTCCACCGATAAGTCGATCCTTGCGTAGAAGCGGTAAAGCAAGCAGGGACCGGAAGCCCGCTTTTCGTAAATAGGAACGCGCATAATCCGGTGCGTTCACAATGTCCGAAATCTGATCAGGGGCCTGCTTTAGAGCAGCCTGCCCAAGAACCGTTTTGTCCCCTACACGAAACCGTGACTCACGCATCGTTTCGATGAATTCTGTGCTTACACCGTAGTTTATTCTCGGAACGAACACCTGTTCGACCTCATCAAACTCGTATATTGTGCCGGCATCAGCCTTTGAGAGCTGAACTGCGTGGCCAACAATACTTGTCAACACCGCCTCCGAATCAAGGGTGGAGCCGACTGCCCGGCTGATTTCTCCCAGAGCTTTGAGCTCTTCCACTGACTGGACCAGCGCCTGTGTTCGTATTTCGACCTTATGCTCCAGTGTTCGGCTGTACCCCTCAAGCTCCTGTTTACTCTCACTGAGCTCAGCGAATAATTGCTTGATCGATCCCCTCATGATATCCAAATGGTCCGCGAGTACACCAATTTCATCTCTGCCACTCGTATCAACAAAAGCATCTAGGTCCCCTTGGGCGATCAATGCGGCCGACTCTTGTAATTTCATCAAAGGATGGGAAATGTACCTTCTTGTGGTGAATATGGATGTGAGCCAAATTGCGGCTACAATGAGGGCAGTTAGAGCAATCCCACTATAAATCTGAAAAAGCGATTTTTTCCTAACGCTTTCACGTGACATCACGATGAGAATCTTGCTGACGATGCTCCCCTTAAAGTGAATATCAGATGATTTGGCTATAATTTCCGATCCTTTAAACAATACCTGAGGCATTCCCGATTGAATTTCTTGCAGCTGAGCTCCGGGGCGCTTTTTTTCAGTAATTACCTGGTCTCCCCATGATATCTTAGTATAAATAATCGATTCATCTAAAAATAGAGCGTCAACAAAATCATTAACAACCACGTAGTCCATATTCCATAGAGGCGTCGGCAAGCTGTTCTGGGCAAGCTCAATCGCATTGCCTAACCTCGTTTCCATCTCTCTTTCGATTTTGCTGATGTCGAACAGGATAACAACGACAGCAAAAACAATTAATAATAGAGTAATAACACCGATCAAGGCATAACTGAATCGATGGCTGATGCTACTGATTTTAGAAGTGGGTTTAATTAAAGAGACTTTCTGCATGCACACAGCCTTATATAACGTATATCGCCAACAGCACGTTAGCCAGATTCGAATTTAAATAATGGGTCCGTTTTAAGGTTTGTCTTCAATCTCCGGAAATGGGTCATCTTCTAATTTCATATTCCATTTTTTTCGAATCTGCATGATTGTTTCATCCACTTCCATTTCATTAAACGCATTTCTCCATTGTTCTACAATTGCGTCCGACGTTTTCTTTGAAAATGCAATCATAAGGTCACTTTTTCGCAGATGATAGACTTCCTCAAATTCGTTATAATCTACCCCGGCCAGGTCACAAACCGTTCTTAATCCCGGTATTTTATAAGTCCACAGATTGATCCGCCCGAGAGCGAGTTTTTTCGCATTTTTTTGTTCATCGGAAACGGGTTCAAGATTGGTAAAACCCTGACTTTTAAGTAAACGCCCCCTGGTATCATCTCGAAGCGTTCCAATGCGTTTTACTTTTTTGGCATCTTCCAGGTTGTTAATTTTGATTCCAGAG
>JAOZUU010000242.1 GCA_029938515.1 Desulfobacterales bacterium
GCCAACGCCGCCGGGATTTCAGCCGATGCAGTGATCGACGAATTGATTAAACAGGTGGCGGTGGCGTAAAACAGGGTCGAAGGGTCGAAAAGTGGAAAGATAGAAGAGATTGAACGTCCAACATCCAACGCCCAACGTTCAACGTCGAACAAGAAACCAAACACAATCAAATTCGAAGTTGGGGATTCAATGGTTTTTTATAATAATGATAGAATACCTTCTTGAAAGTTGAGCGTTGAACGTTCGATGTTGAATGTTCATTTTTGAATTAAACGTCCATCGCCTAACGTTCAATTAAAGACATTGAAAGACAGAGTCAAAAAGTCAAAAGATCGAGGAAGAAAATGATTCCCCTTTGGACTTTAGTCTCTTAGACTTTTCGACTTTCGACCAAAGGTATTTAAATGAACCTTGCCATCAGAAAAGACACAAATCGTGCTGCCGACCAACAGACCCGGCAGAATGAAGACGAACGGGTATACACCAGCCTTGCCCATCTGGTTCGCATGGCCCACCAGGCGAACGGTTTCTCTTTTTTGCCCCGCCAAGCCCCTGCACAGCCTGCTGTCTGGACGGCACGCCGCCAAAGTCCGGGGCCGGGGCCTGAATTTCGAGGAGATCCGCGCTTATCTGCCTGGTGACGATATCCGTTCCATCGACTGGAAAGTCACGGCCAGGACCCGTGAGCCCCACATTCGCGTTTACACGGAAGAGCGGGAGCGGCCGGCCTATCTTTTGGTGGATCAGCGACTGGCCATGTTTTTCGGCACCCGGGTGCGTCTGAAATCAGTTGTCGCCGCTGAAGCGGCAGCCCTTGGCGCCTGGCGGATTTTATCCATGGGCGACCGGGCCGGCGCTCTGGTTTTCAACGATACGGAAATAAAGGAAATCCGACCTCATCGCAGCCGACAAAGCGTCATGCGGATTTTACAGGCGGTGGTGGATAAAAACCACGCTCTGGGAGCTGATCAGGAGGCTCAACCCGATCCGGCCATGCTCACCCGGGCCCTGCAGGGGGTGCACCGCCTTGTCGGGCATGACGCCCTCATCGCCGTGATCAGCGATTTTGACGGACTGGACGAGCAGGGACGCAAAATTCTGCTCGAACTGCGCCAGCATAACGATGTAATCTGCGTTCTTGTTCATGACCCCAGTGCCACCGAGCTGCCGGCCAGCAGCGCTTTCGTGATCACGGACGGCGAACTGCAGGTTGAACTGAAACTCACTGACAAGCGCGTACGCCGTCGGATCCACGAAGCGGCCAAAGGGCGGATCGCCAGGGTGTTGGATATCCTGCATGAGATTAATATTCCCGTCATACCGCTGAACACGGTGGAAGATGTGGCCGAGCAGGTGAGGCATCTGTTGGGAAACAGACATTTGTGAATTGTGATTTTTGATTGGCGAATTCATTTGTGATTTGTGATTGAAAATTTATGAGTCCGCCTGAAGAGTTAAGGAATAGAACAAAGCAATTTGCTTTACGTATGATCAAGCTGCTTGAATCTTTGCCAAATACAGCTTCAGCCAGAACGATTGGGAACCAGCTAATACGGTCCGGCACTTCGGTTGGTGCAAATTATCGGGCCTGCTGCCGTGCCAGGTCAACGGCAGGTTTTATTGCAAAACTTGGCATCGTAATCGAAGAGGCGGATGAAAGCGCTTTCTGGATGGAACTCATAATCGATTCACAAATTATGAAAATAGAGATGATAGAGCCTTTGCTGAACGAAGCTAATGAACTGGTAAAAATTTTTGTGGCCTCAAGACAAACGGCAAGAAAGAATAAATAATTCACAAATCATAAATCACGAATCACAAATGTATTCCAGTTTAACGAATCTTCGCGACATCGTCGAACCGGCAACCATCACATGGTGGCCGCCGGCTTCCGGGCTGGTGCTGCTTTGCATACTCTTTCTTCTGTGGGCAATGGTGGCTGCTCTGCTCTGGTGGCGGCACTGGCAGCGCAATGCCTATCGCCGGGCGGCGCTTCACGATCTCACTGCCATCGGAGAACAGGTGCGCTCACCCCAAACCCGGACCGCAGGTATCCGACAGCTCTCGGTGCTGCTCAAGCGCGTCGCCCTGGCCGCCTATCCCCGTGCCGAGGTGGCATCGCTTACCGGGAATAAGTGGATCGCTTTTCTTGATCAGCACATCAGCGCAGATCTCTTCATCAAAGGTCCCGGCCAGGTGCTCACTGCGACCATGACCGAACCGAATCCCGGCGCGGACCTGACCGATTCCGACTGCAACGGCATAATCCAAGCCGTGCGACGCTGGATAACCGGCCACCGGATGGAGGACAATCCGGCCGATCCCGCCGAGGCCGGAGCGTAAACCGATGCTGACCTTTGGCTATCCCTGGTTATTTATTGTCCTGCCCCTGCCGCTTCTTTTGCGCTGGTTACTGCCTGCCTATGGGGAACAGCGCCCGGCGGTGCGCATGCCCTTTTTTAAGATGCTGACCGAAACGAGCGGTTCCAAAACCGCCGGGGGCGCGGCGGTGCGAAAACGCAGCCTGATTCAGGCATTGCTATTAATCGTGATCTGGTGCGCGGCGGTTGTGGCTCTGACCCGGCCCCAGTGGCTGGAGCCTCCGGTGGTGCGGGAGCTGCCCACCCGTGATCTGCTTTTGGCCGTGGACCTTTCCGGCTCCATGGAGGCAAAGGACTTCAAAAACAAAGAAGGCAAGACCGTGGACAGATTGACAGCGGTCAAGGAGGTGCTGGATGAATTTCTATCCCGGCGCCAGGGTGACCGGATCGGGCTTCTGGTCTTTGGCACGGCCGCTTTTGTCCAGGTTCCCTTTACCCAGGATCTGGAAGTCAGCAGGCAACTGCTCGGAGAAACCGCGGTTCGCATGGCCGGCCCGAAAACCGCTTTTGGCGATGCCATCGGCCTGGGCATCACGCTCTTTGAACGCAGCGAAGTCGAGCAGCGTGTCATGATCGTGCTCACCGACGGTAACGATACCGGCAGCAAGGTGCCACCCCACGAGGCGGCCCGGATCGCTGCCGACAAGGGGATTGTTATCCACACGGTGGCCATCGGCGATCCGACCTCCGTGGGCGAGGAAAAGCTGGATCAGGAAGCCCTCAAGCAGGTGGCCAAGATCAGCAAGGGTAAATACTTTTTTGCCGGCGACCGTGAACAGCTCGAAGGAATCTACACGGAACTCGATCGGCTGGAAACCCGCAAGGTTGAAACGGTCTCTTACCGTCCCAGGCTGGATTTGTTCCATTGGCCTTTGGCGCTGATTGCGGGGCTTTTTCTGGGTTATCACTTGATAATGGCGATTGTCAGTGGAAGAAAAAGAGGAATAAGATGAACGCTCAACATTCAACGTTCAACATTCAACGTCGAACTAGAAACCAAACACATCAAATTCGAAGTTAGAGAATCAATGGTTTTTATAAAATTGACAGAATACCTTCTTGGAACGTTGAACCGGAAATGAAGATGAATAAGCGGGAATATGATCTTGAAGAGCGGTTGCTTGAGTATTCGGTGAGAATTATCAAGCTGGTTGAAAAATTGCCAAATACCAGAACCGGAAATCATGTTGCCGGGCAATTGATGAAATCAGGCACTTCACCTTACGCAAATCATGGTGAAGCACAGGCAGCAGAATCTTTAAAAGATTTTATCCATAAGATGCGTATTTGCCTTAAAGAATTAAGGGAATCCAAACGATGGCTGAGACTTATTCAGCGCGTACCGCTGATTAAGCCTCCCGACAAAGTGGACGATCTATTACAGGAAACAGAAGAATTAATCAAAATCTTTGCGACCAGTATTCGAACAGCAGAAAAGAACAGGGAAAATAAAAAATGAACGTCCAACATTCAACTTTCAAGAAGGTATTCTATATCATTTTTTATAAGGAAAAACGTTGGACACTTAATAACCTACTTCCAGTTCGGTAGGCTTGGTTTTTAGTTGGACGTTGAACGTTGGACGTTGGATGTTGAGCGTTAATATTTTGTCCGTTCGATGTTGAAAGTTAACCATTTTAACATTTAATCACCTATGCCCGAATTATTCACAAATTTCCACTTCCTCCGCCCTTTGTGGCTGATAGCGTTATTGCCCGGCCTCGCCTTGTGGTGGCTCCTGCGCAGAAACAAGGATCCTCTGCGGATGTACGGTGGATTGATTGCACCGCACCTGCTGAAACACCTCGTTATCGGTGAAACCAAACAAGGTGTTTTTCATCCGGTGCGCATCTTTCCTTTGGCCTGGCTGCTGCTGGTCATTGCCTTGGCAGGGCCGAGCTGGCGAATGGAGCCATCCCCATTTGCCGAGCAGCAGGCCGGGCTCATGGTGCTGCTTAAGGTCAGCAGTTCCATGAAGGCCCAGGATCTACCGCCATCGCGACTGGAGAGGGCTATTTATAAAATGAAGGATCTGTTTGCCGTACGCGGGCAGGAACCGAGCGGCCTGATCGCTTACAGCGGAAGTGCCCATCTGGTCATGCCATTAACCAAAGATACGCGCATCATCGAGCTGATGGCCGGCGAACTGGACCCGGACGTGATGCCGGTGGACGGCGATCGTCTCAGCGATGCCCTGGAGCTGGCCCGACAGCAATTTGAACGCAGTAAAACCACCGGTTCGATCCTGGTCATCGCCGACAGTATCGACGAGACCCAGGTCGGACGGTTGGGTGAATATCGGAAAAAAGACGGCCCACCGGTGCAGGTACTCGCCATGGCCCCTGAACAGCAGGCGGCCAAGGCGGCCGTCGTCCGGGGGGCCAGGGCACTTGATGCATCGGTCCACACGATAACGGTTGATGACGGTGATGTCCTGGATATCGTCGCGGGGGCCAAGCGAATGGTCGCCAACGTCAGTGCGCATCAGGAGGGATCCCGGCAGCGGGACGAAGGCTATTTGCTTGTTCCCCTCATCGCCGCACTGATCGCCCTGTGGGCACGCAGGGGATGGAGTCTGAGGTGGCAACTTTAGACAGATAGACTGTAGCTTTTTAGGTATTTAGCCTGTAATCTTTTAGGGATTTAGGCTGTGGCGGACAGAAGACGGAATAGACAGAATAGCATCAGCGGCTATTGGTAATCCCACTACTTACCTATAGACTAACAGA
>JAOZUU010000243.1 GCA_029938515.1 Desulfobacterales bacterium
TCGTTCCCTCGCGGACATGTGTCCCCAGACCCATTTGGTTTTGTCCCAGAAACACGGCTTTTTCAAAAAAACCGCCTTTTAGTTGAACCTTCGGGCCGATCTGACAGTCATTCACCGTAACCGGCCCTTCGTATCCCAATCGTGTTCCCGCTAAAATCAGTGTGTTTTCCCCGAATATTTTACAACCGCTGTGGATAATCACCTGGTCTCCGGAAATTCGATCCGGATCGACTTCCCGGCCGATCTCGACCGATTCCGGATTGGGAATATTGACTCCTTTTTTTAACAGGCGGATGATTTGCGGCGTCATTTATTTATTCCTCTCAATTTGGGCTGAGCTCAAGTTTTCCGTGCAGCCCGCATTAACAGAGATGTTAAGCGGGGTACCATAACCTGCAGACAATACCGGGTGGCAACGATTTTACGACCCTTTTTCCCCATGTTCGATACAAGTTTTCTATCATCGTACAAAGTTTCCAGCCGATTGATCCATTGCGTTTCGGATTCGGCCAGAAAACCGGTTTCCCCGTCTTGAATAATGTCGAGGTCGGCGCTTACACCGGAAGCGATGACCGGCTTCCCACACCCCATGTATTGAATCAGTTTGTATCCGCATTTTCCCCGAGCCCAGGGTGTATCCGGCAGCGGCATGATCCCGACATCGAATCCGGCGATTAATGCGGCTTCACTGTCTTCAGACCAGGGGAGCGAATTCATTTGAATTTCCGGAGAGAGGTTCAGGTTTTCGGTACCGATGACGACCAGTCTGGCATCGTGTTTCCGGCAAAAAACGATCAGCGCCTGTTCAACCAGTTTGAGATAAACGGCAGTGGTAGGTGATCCCACCCATCCGATGGTAAAGGTGGCTTTTTCTTTGATACGTGGCACCCGGTATTTTTCCAAATCGATGACCGTGGGGATTCTTTCAACCCATCCGGCCCCTGCACTCGCAGCACGCTGGGCCAAATATCGATTACCTGCGGTCACCAGCCGAGCTTTTTGCATAATCCGGTCGATCTTTCGACCCAGCAATCGTCGCAAGAAATAATGGCTATTTAGATCGTAATGGTGAAAAATCGCGTCATCGTAGTCCACTATAAAGGGGACCTTTTGATGAGTGAGATAAGATTCAAACCATGGAGGCGCCCAGGGAAACAGTTCTTTTTCGACCCATATCAGGTTAAACCGATTTGACTGAATAATCTCCCGGATACGCTTGAAATAAGCCGAGATGATTCTCGGGATATTTTTTCTTTTCCCCGTATAGAGTCGGGTCAAATAAGCGTTATCGAAAAGTGGCAGGGGTGTAACCTCAATTCCGCTCCTCCTTAAGGCAGGCAAGTATTGATAGGATCTGAGCCTGCTGCTGGCGCCGAGCGTGCCGTAGCGGCTAAATAAAAGAACCTTCAACAATTCGATTTTCCTTCAATGAGAATGGATGGTCAATCTTTAACCAGCGCATACCGAATTTCATAGCATGGGATTAAATAGCAGAAGTTTTCTTCATATAACTCCATCATGTAACGATTGAGGTTAAAAATAAATTGAAACGCTTTTTTTATTCCCCAGCGTAAATAAAAGGGCGGGCTGGATTTAAAAACCAGATCAACACTGATTAGTTCGAAATCCAACTCTGGATGGTAGTTGGGAACCTGCCGGCGAAAAAAAACATTCTTACAAAAATAGGCGAAGCTGTATAGGCCGAATGGGGTTTGATGGGTATGATCGGAGTAGTAATATG
This sequence comes from Desulfobacterales bacterium, assembly GCA_029938515.1. Taxonomy (GTDB): domain Bacteria; phylum Desulfobacterota; class Desulfobacteria; order Desulfobacterales; family QNYZ01; genus QNYZ01. Next base: position 1,742 of record JAOZUU010000243.1, read on the forward strand.
GATTCGAAAAATGGGGGGTTACTACTTTTAATCGCGCTTTTTTCTTCATTGTCCGGTTCAGTTCGGTCATATAGAATGCAACATTATCCAGATGTTCGAAAAAATGGTATGAATAGACGGCAGATACGGAATTCGCTGGAAATCGCTGCAATACATCCAATGCATCGCCCACAATATCCACGCCTGGGTAATCGCGCAAATCAATACCGATTGCCTCCGGGTGCCGTTTGCGATGGCCACATCCCAGCTCAAGGACGATTTCTTCCAGATCGTCGATACGGTCAAGCAATCCTTTTTTATCGATTACTTTCATGACTGGCGTGAACAAACTGAAGATAATAGCTTCTTTACGGCATCTTTCTCATCATCACTTAACAGCAGCAACCAGCCGACAATCAGATGAATGCAAAGAACGATTGCTAAAAACACAAACTTGAGTGGTAAGGATATCTTTATAAACATCGCTGCCATTAAAATGCCGAAAATTATGGCTGGAAAAACAATCCGATGCGCCAGCGTGGACGATTCTGACAGATTGAGTAGCCAACGGGCCACCAAGTATAAAACTGTTGAATCAATCATTGCACGAATCATCCAGGCGAATGCCGCCCCCTTGATACCGAAGGCCCGAATCATCAACCACAGAAAAACCAAATAAAAAGGTAATTCAATGAAATGTAGTTTGGCGGTAATATCCGGACGACCCGCTCCCTGAATCAATGAATAAGGTACCTGCCCCAGGCTGGTAAAAAAAATTGCCACAGCCATCAATTGCATGATCATTGTGCTTTGACATGCAAATTCCGTTCCCAGCCAGATTGTCAACCCTTCTCCAGCTAGGCTCAGTATTATCATGACAATCGGAAACATCACCAGATAGATATATTTAATCCCTCTGGAAAATAATGTGATTGTTTGGTTTGGATAGTTTTCAAACGTGCTAGAAAACGCGGGAAACAGGACCCCCATCAACGACCCTGAAATCAGCAGCAGTTTTGTGATCACTTCCCCTGGGGTTGCATAGTAAGCCACTGCCGCCACCGAAATCATGGTGCCGATAAAAAAACGATCCAGATACATCATCAATGGGCTGATAATATTGGTAACCGTCATCCAGCCACCAAATTTAAAAAGATAACCGACGGTGAACAGGTTAAAAGTCGCTTTTTTTCGCAACGCTGGTATCGTTCTAAGGCAAAAACCCAATTGAACCAGCATGGCGACCAGACGGCCAGCCATCAACACGACAAGTAAAGGTACCAGGCTGATTGAAAACGGCATGACCAGCAAGGGTGCAATAAATGTAAACAGGCCCAGGGGAATGCGGACGGAATTGGTCAGGTCAAAGCGTTGATAGGCATCCAGAACGCCACGAAATCCAACACTGACGATGATGATCGGGACAAATAGGGCGAGTAAAAGGAATGCCGTCTCAGCTTCTTGCGATAAATAGGGAGGAATTTTCAGCAGATTCCCGACTATCCAGGGCAGCACCACCCAGGCGACAGCGGCCACGACAATGCCGATGATGCCCATAACCAGGAGAGCCGTCCATATAAGCGACGGGATGTCGCTGGTCAGGTTCGATCCGAGCTTCTGCGCAACAAGCTTGGTGAGCGCGCGACCCATACCCATATCAAAAAGGCCCAGATAACCAATCAATACCCAGGCTAACGTCAGAACACCGAAACGATCCGTGCCCAGCTCTCTGATAATTATCGGAATCGTAAAAACAGCCGCGATTAACGGAATGCCGTAACCGAAAAGATTGAAGAAAGTGTTTCGAACAAGTCTTTTTCCGTCGATCAGCGCACTTAACGGTTGGGGATCATTCAATTTGATCAGGTGGGACTCGAGGCATATTTGAGTTCAATCTCTTCAGGTACAGGTTGGGCCATCAGATCAATGTATAACGATTCAATTTCTTTGACCAACCGATCCTGGGAGTATGTATTGATGACAAAACTACGGGCCCTTGCCATCTGTTCGGCGATTTCATCAGCCGGAGTGTTTAGCAGGGATTCCACACCCATGGCGAAACCTTCGGGATCATTTTTCCGACATAGAATTCCTCTTTCGCAATATCGGAAATGCCCATCAGGCCTGGCTGATTCAACTTTGCCCAGTAAATCCCGCACCCCACCCGCATCGGTTGCCAGGACAGGCACGCCCGTTGCCATGGCTTCGATGATCGATACCGGTGTCCCCTCATTTTTTGACGTTAAGGCAAGTACATCGAGGTCGGCGTATACCATGGGTATGTTACGGATCCAGCCACAAAATACGATGTGCTGTTCGATGCCGAGCTGGCGGCAATACAATTCGAGTTTCTGCCTGAGTTCTCCATCCCCGATAATTACGAATTTAGTTTTTAGACCGGGATTCCGGCTCAAAAAAAATCGGACGGCCTCAAGAAACATCCGATGGTTTTTAATTGGAACCAGTCGCCCGATAATTCCGATTAAACGCGTTTGTTCACTCACACCGATCCGCTGTCTGAATTTCCCCTTTAAATCACCGGCATTTACAAAGGGTAACAAGTCAAACCCGAGACGGATGGTTCGAATCTTCTGCTCCGGTGCGACCCTGTACTTATTCATTAAATCCAATTTCTGACTATCGCTGATGGCGACAATAATATCGGTAAACCGGGCGATAATACGCTCAATGATGATAAACAGGTAAGAGCTGATCGGATTGAAATATCCCTCAAACACATTTCCGTGAAAGGTATGGACCAGTTTAACATGACGTCTGAATAATAAATTATAGATGATCACTGCAAATCGAGCGCTAAAGCCGGCTTTGGCTGTATGGGTATGGACAATGTCCGGCATTTTTTGTTTTAATATCGAAAAAATACGAAAAAAAGCTTGGATATCCATAATCAAGCTAATCTCCCGTTGAAGTTCGGGTATCCGTATCGGTTTGGGATCACCGGGCCCGAACAGGTAATTCATGTCACCTTCCAAGGGGGAAATCCGACCGGTTACCAGAGTTGATTTAAATTTATTCGGATCAAGTTTTTTTGTGAGCAGATTAACATGAATAGCGGGACCACCGATATTTAACCGGGCAACCATTCGTAAAACCGATATGGGCTGGTCAAGTTTTTTTGTTACAGACGTCTTTTTCCAAATTGTTTTACGCTGCTCCTGTCGTACCGCCAGGAGCAAATTCATCTTGCTGGATATGGCGACAAAACAGAATCGAAAGAAAAGGCCGAAAATAATCAATGGTTTTAAAAATTGAAGAGATCCATGGTAATATTTGTTAAACAGAATATATACACTTTTGTGAAATTCATATATCGAACGGACCAGTAGTTTGCTGCTGCTTTTTCCCACATAGTGCAAAACGGT
>JAOZUU010000244.1 GCA_029938515.1 Desulfobacterales bacterium
GCCACGTCGCCACATTTTTTGACAAATAGACTGATTCCTGATAGCAGCAACACTGGCGGCTAAGATACCGATTACCAACTGATTACCCAAGCGAACAATATGAATATCAGTAATGACCTAATTCAGGCACCGGCGCCGGAGCACCATCTGTTAAGATTTCGAGGCGACCTTGAGACCTTCGAACTGAAGCTGTCCAGCCCTATGGAAGGGACCGCGTGGATACGTACCAACCTGGGCCATGCGAACATCATCCGCCGGGAAATTATCGCCAATATCGACCAGGGCGTCCAACCCCTGAACCGCTCCTGGTTCGATATCCCCATGACAAGGATCACCAGACAGCATTACCGGGTGACGCTCCCCTTATGCGATGTGGGTCACTTTGAAGCCAAGTGTTATTTTATAAAAACCGGTGAATCGGCCCCGCTATGGCCCCCCGGGACCAACACCCACATCAACGTGGAACCGGCCGATACCTGCGGCGCGAATATTATTTACAACGCGTTTGTCCGCCAATTCGGACCCAACAAGGACGGCGGGTTGGAGAAGACCGACCGGCAAGACCTGATCAAACCGCTGGATGAGGCCGGGTATACCGTCATCCCGCCATCGGGTACATTTCGTGACCTGATCGCCGAGCTGGATTTTATCATCGGCAAGTTGGGATGCCGGATCATTCAGCTGCTACCCGTTCACGCCACGCCCACGACCTATGCCCGCATGGGACGATTCGGCAGCCCTTACGCCGCCCTCAATTTTATGTCCGTCGACCCGGCCCTGGCCGTGTTCGATCCGGCCGCAACGCCCACCGAACAGTTCATTGAATTGATCGACGCTGTTCATGCCCGGGAGGCGAAAATCGTCATGGATATCGCCATTAACCATACCGGCTGGGCAGCCCGGTTGCACGACTCCCATCCCGAATGGCTGGTACGGGATCCGGACGGCCGTATTGAAATGCCCGGTGCCTGGGGCGTTACCTGGGCGGATTTGACACGGCTTGACTATTCCAAAAAAGATCTTTGGCGATACATGGCCCGCATTTTTCTGCGCTGGTGTCGCCGGGGTGTGGACGGTTTTCGCTGCGATGCCGGATACATGATCCCCGAGCCGGCCTGGCAATATATTGTCGCCCGGGTGCGGGAAGAATATCCGGATACGGTATTTTTCTTAGAAGGGCTGGGCGGCCTCATTGCCGTGACCCGCAATCTGCTCAACCGGGCCAATCTGAACTGGGCCTATTCGGAACTCTTCCAGAATTATGACCGCGGCCAGATTGAACATTACCTGCCCGAAGCCATAAAGATCTCGCAAACTGACGGTGTCATCGTTCATTTTGCCGAGACCCATGACAACAATCGCCTGGCCGCCCGTTCCAAAACCTGGGCGCGGCTGCGTACCGCTCTGTGTGCCCTGACATCCCGTCACGGCGCTTTTGGATTCACCAACGGGGTAGAATGGTTTGCCGACGCCAAGATCGATGTCCACCGGGCGCCGCCGCTGAACTGGGGGAGCGCCGACAACCAGGTGGACCACATTCGCCGTCTGAACCTGATCCTGAGGACCCACCCGGCCTTTGCCGACCGGGTCGATCTCGCCATGGTGCCGGAAGGCCCGGGAAATTTTCTAGCCCTTCACCGGTTTCATCGGGCGACGAATCACCACCTGCTGGTGCTGGCCAATCTGAGTGACGAAAACCCCGCCCGAGGGTGCTGGAATAGTGAAATTGCCCGGTTAAACCGATCGAAGCTATGGGATTTAATCACCGGCCAAACGGTGGCGGTTCATCGCGAGAACGGCCATCCGGCGATTGATCTCGATCCGGGCCAGATTCTCTGTCTGAGCGATGATCCCGCCGATCTAAAGCGGATCGGTCAGGATGCCGATCGACCCCTGGCCTGCCTTCCCCGGCGAATCGAGGCCCAGTGTTTCCGGGCCAAAGCCCTGGATGTCCATCGATATTATCACGGAATGAAGGATCTCGGCGATTTGGACCTGGAACTATTGGTTGAACAATTACGACAGGACCCAGATAAATTCTGCCGCCGATTGCATCCCGCCGGTGAAACGCCCGGGGTGATTCGCTGGCACTGGCCCACTGATCAGCGTCGGGAAGTGATGGTGCCGCCGGACCATTTTCTTCTGGTCCTGGCACCGACCCCTTTCCGGGTCCGGATTGCCAGGGGCCGGCGGACGCTTGTTCAGGAAACGAGCCTCACTCTGGCCAACGGACATCATTTCGCCCTCTTTACGCCGCTACAGGCGCCGTCCAAAAACCATCGCCAGCATACTTTGTCTCTCAGCGTTCATGAACCCAAAAAGACCCGGCATGGCGAAGGAACCCTGCTTTTTCTGGCGTCCGGTGACCCGAAACCGGTCGATCGTCCCTATTCCCGGCGCGAGATTGCCACCCAGGGGGGGATCTACCTGGATACCAACGGCCGGGGGGGGATGCTGCGGGCATCGATCCGCTGGGGCGAGATAAACAGCCGCTACGATGCGCTGCTTGCCGCCAACTTGAATCCCGATTATCCCGAGGATCGCTGGATCATGTTTACCCGCTGCCGGGCCTGGATCGTATTTCAGGGCTATTCCACTGAGATCAACGGCGACTGTCTGGATCACTTCGATTATGAGATCGGACGGGGGGGGCGCTGGCATTATAAGATCCCCACCGGTCAGGGCGAACACATCCGACTCACCATTGCCGCCGCCATGGTCCCCGATAAGAATGCCATGGCGCTGGTATTTTATCGATTATCCAGTGAGGGGGATTCCGGTCGGCTCAGCGATAATCAACCTGTCCGTCTGATTCTGCGTCCCGATGTGGAAGATCGCAGCTTCCATGACACCACCAAGGCCTACACTGGACCGGAACACCTTTTTCCCTCTGCCCTTACGACCCATGAACAGGGATTTGATTTCGCGCCCGTATCCGACCGGCGGCTCGAGATGACGGTCCGGCGGGGAACATTTGTCCGTGAACCGCAATGGCGGTACATGGTGCACCGCCCTCTGGAGGCCGAGCGGGGACTGGATTCCGACTCGGACCTGTTCAGCCCCGGTTATTTTGAGTCATCCCTGACAGGTGGCGACCATGAAATATTATCCGCCGGTATATCCGAACCGGTTGCGGCCCAGGCGGGGTTCACCGGGCCATTGGTCCAGTTCGCCGCCCAGACGCTCGAGGGGGATAACCACCAATCGCCCCTGGTAAAAATCCTGACTGCTGCGCTTGATCAGTTTGTAGTCAAACGGAAAAACGGCCTGAGTGTGGTAGCCGGTTATCCCTGGTTTCTCGATTGGGGTCGGGATTCGCTCATCGTGGTCCGGGGATTGATTGCCGCCGGCCGTTGTTCCGCCGCGCGGCGGATTTTAACTCAATTCGGCCGCTTCGAGCAGAATGGGACCATTCCCAATATGATTCGTGGGGACAATGCGGAAAACCGGAATACCTCTGATGCACCCCTGTGGCTATTCACCGTCTGTGCCGATCTGATGCGTGCCGAGAAAAACAACAGTTTCCTGCAGGCCGATTGCGGCGGACGTTCCATGGATCAAATCCTCTTGTCCATCGGTAACGCCATGGTCGACGGGGCCCCGAACGGCGTCCGGATGGACCCGGAATCAGGCCTCATTTTCAGCCCGGTCCATTTTACCTGGATGGACACCAATCACCCGGCCGGCACCCCGCGCCAGGGATACCCGGTTGAAATCCAGGCCCTGTGGTACGCTGCCCTGGGCATCCTGGCAAAAATCGATCCTGACAATCATAAATGGGCCTCTCTGGCCGAACAGGTACAAACGTCGATAATCCGGTATTTCTACCGGAAAGAGTCCGGGTATCTGGCGGATTGCCTCCACGCCGATCCGGGCGTTTCCGCGAAGAAAGCCGACCCGGACGATGCCCTGCGTCCCAACCAGCTCTTTACCGTCACCCTGGGCGCCATCGACGATCAAGATATCAGCCAACAAATCGTCACCGCCTGCCACGCGCTCATTGTACCCGGCGCCATCCGCAGCCTGGCGGACCGCCCGGTTCGGCGGCCGATTCCAGTGGTTCATCACGACCGGACCCTCAATGACCCGCACCACCCTTATCAGGGCCATTACGAAGGAGACGAAGACACTCGCCGCAAACCGGCCTATCACAACGGCACGGCCTGGACCTGGGTGTTTCCCACCTTTTGCGAGGCCTGGGCAATGGCCTGGGGCGAGGATGCCAAAGAAACCGCCCGGCACTTGCTGGCCAGTGCCATTCCCTTGATCCGGCGTGGTTGTGTCGGTCACCTGCCTGAAATCGTGGACGGAGATTTTCCCCACCACCCGCGGGGATGTGATGCCCAGGCCTGGGGAATCAGTGAATTTTTACGCGTCTGGCAAATCTTAACCGCCCGGCCCGGAAAATGATTTACACGACCGGGAAAATAAGGTAAATCTATTCCGCATTCAAACAATAACAACTGATTAGGTATCTGATATTTGAGAACAAAAAAACAATAGGAAGGACAATATGGCACTGGCAAAACGCTACTTAAAATCGAGACCTGTATGCAAGGTCACCTTTCGGCTTTCCAAAACAGTGGTTCAATCGGCCACTTATGTTCATCTGGTGGGGGAGTTTAACCAATGGAATATTATAAGTGCTCCCATGAAACGGCTGAAAAATGGTGATTTTACCCTGACGCTGGACCTTGAACCCAAACGAGCGTATCAATACCGATACCTGATTGACCAGGTCCGGTGGGAAAACGACGAAAATGCAGATAAATATGTGCCGACACCATTCGGTGATTGTGATAACTCGGTCGTCGTCGTTTAACCGCCTATTGATAGGAAAAGATGAAACAATTTCAAACCTTTCGAGTATTCCCCAGGATACCCGAGCGTCTGGCCTTTCTGGAGATTTTATCCCGTAACCTGTGGTGGTGCTGGAGACCCCAGGCCAAGGAACTCTTTCGGCGGATTTCTCCGGCCTTGTGGGAAAAAATGGACCGTAATCCATTACTTTTTCTTACCCGGGTTTCCCAATCCCGACTGGAGCAACTGGCCGAGGATGACAACTTCATTTCTCACATGGATGGCGTCAGAGAAGAGT
>JAOZUU010000245.1:0-3933 GCA_029938515.1 Desulfobacterales bacterium
TCATGCCGGACGGCGCAGACCAATTCACAGAGCCGGCAACCGGTACACTTTTCATGATTTATCTGCAGTACTTTTGCCATTTATCTTCTCTCCTTTTTAGACGAAAGGGTAGTGGAGTTAATTCTTTCCACTGCCCTAAAGCAATCACACTAGATGGGACGGCTCATTTTCAAGCCCCAACCGCTTCAAGGTTTTTTGGGTCGGTCGTCCGTTTTTGTCCAGCCCTTTGTATTTATAGAATTCATCGACCATACCATTGAATTTCTCTTGGTCGATTGAAAGGCCGATGACATCGGGAGCACCCCGTCGGCAGGGTTCGTCAAAATACCGGTGATTGAGAGTGTCCCCTTTCGCCGGATCGTTTCGTTTTAACCCTTCCCGCAGATTGAACATACGCTCCACCATGTTGCCTCGTTCGGCAATGGTCCAGAGTTCCTCAGGAGTAAATTCCAGGCCGGTATTGTAGTAGACTACTTTGGGCCAGTCCTCGAAGTTGGGGAGCGTGGCGCCGAGGAAGGTCGTGTGGTATTTACAGATTCCCAGGCAGTCCACTCCCATATAGACATTCTCCTGCCAAAAAACCATCCACGCCTTGCCCTCATAAGAAGTATGCTCCGAGTTGAGCGGTCCATCGTAAGGAATGGGTGAGCCGAATATTTTCCGCAACACTTTTTCCGGCAGGTGATACAGGTCGATGGCCGGCCGGCTGCGTAAATGGTCGGAGCCACGGGAAGAGGTAGCAACATTCAAGGCCAGGGCGGGGGTGGCTCGCTCATCAGAATGCAGGTTGCTCATTCCCTTGACCTGGATGAGATAGTCGAAGGAATTTTTTCCGAATTTTTTGGAGGCCGGAATACCGCCGTCGGCCAGGGCATCGGCCACAAACCCCTCGCGATAGGCGATGCGGCGGACCATTTCCAGGGCCGCCTCGTCATTACCAAATCTCAAATCGAGGCCGTCGGTCTGTTTATCGGTGATGATCCCTTCTTCGTAAAGCTCCATGGCCCAGGAGATGAGGCTGCCGACTTCGAGGTTATCCATGCCGAACTGATCCACCAGATGATTACCGGTGAGGACCGTCTCGGCACTGCGGCATCCGATCTCGGCGCCGAAGGCCCCCTGGGAAGTATATTCCGGCCCTTCATCATACTTGCCGGCCAGCGGTCCCGAGGGGATCCGGTACTGGGCCCGACAATGCACCTGGCAGCCAAAACAGCCGGTCATGTGGTAAGGGCCGATGGTTTCGGTGGCGATCTCGTCCAGCCGTTCGGGTTCGATGTCGTCGGCATATTCAAGCTGGTTGTATTTAAAATTGTGCGTCCGTAAACCGCCCCAGCTGTTGGTGGCACCCCAGATAAAAGGCGTGCCCAGGGCCCCCTGGGTCTGGTTGACTTTGGCGCTGGTAATCTGGTCGATAAACTGCTTATTATACTCAAAGGCTTCGACCGGGTGAGCGATCTTGATGTCCATGGTCCCACGGGCCGCCACGGCTTTGAGGTTTTTCGATCCCATGACGGCACCCATTCCGGTTCGGCCGGCGGCATTTTTAATACCGGTCATTACGTTGGCGAATGTGACCAGGTTTTCACCCGCCGGCCCGATGACACACGCTTTGACTTCTTCGTCACCCAGTTCCTTGCGGATCGCCCATTGGGTTTCCGTGGTGGTTTTTCCCCACACATTGGCCGCATCCCTTATTTCAATCTCTCCATTGTGAATAAACAGATAGACCGGTTTTTTCGCTCGTCCCGTGATGACGAGATGATGAAACCCGGCCCAGGCCATTTCCGGAGCAAAAAATCCGCCCATATTAGCACTGCCCAAAAGCCCGGTAAGCGGTGACTTGGCCATCACATGGGTGCGAGCCGTAGCCGAAGCACAGGTCGCCGTTAAAATGCCCCCGCTGATAATCAAGGCATTGTCCGGCCCCAGGGGATCACACCCCTCTTTGGTATGATTATATAAAAGGTACGCATCCAGCCCCCGACCACCCAGGAATCTTTTTCGTACGTCAAGGGGGATGGGTTTGATATCAATCTCGCCGGTCGTTAGATTAATGTAGGCGATTTTTCGATTTAAGGCCATCTTACTTTCCCCCCTTTTTCCCTGTTTTCTTTATTGTTGCGGCTTGTTTATCGGCAAAGGTCTTTTCAGCGATTTCGCGGTTAACATCCCAGACCGGCCCCCTGATTCTGGGTAAATTGTCATTGACCCAGAACAGACGATACTCCATCCCGCAGGTCGGACATTTGGCGTGTTCGGATCCCGGCTCAGGTATAATTCGTTCCATGCAGCTGGGATTGTGGCACCGGATCTTGCCGAATGTACGGGTCTTCCGCAAGCTTGCGGCGGTGGACTGTTTTCCCCCCTTGATGGCCATGCTCGATTCTCCTTTCACTTCACAAGATTCATCATAATGAACGAAAATTTATTAATAGATATCATATTAAAATGGTTTGTCAAGACCAAAAAGCCCCTATAAAACAAGGATATCCAGGAAAAAGGTAATTTACGGTTGACATTTTGGGCGTAGTGCGTTTATTAAATAAACTTGATTATGTTCAATATGGTGAACAATGACGGTTTTATACCAAGCACCTACGGTAAAAAAAGCATTTTTAATTTTACGATCCATCGCCAAATCGGACAATGGGCTGGGGATCAGCCAACTGGCTCGCTCTCTTGCCATCGGCAAGAGCACTGTCCATGGAGTGGTAGGGGCATTGGAATCAGTGGGAGCGGTGAATCGGGACCCTGTCACCAAACGATACGCCCTCGGACTTACCCTGTTTGAACTCGGCCGTGCAGCCTACTCTCGAATCGACTTGAATGATGCGGCCCGACCGATTCTGGAATCCCTGATGGAAAAAACCGAGGAATCGGTCTTTCTGGGGATTCGCCACGGGGGGCATGTCACGATTCTAGATATTGTCGAGCCGTCCCATGACCTGAAAATTACCGCATCGGTGGGAATGACCATTCCTTTATTGGCCGGCGCGACGGGAAAGGTACTGCTGGCGGCCATGGGCATGAAAAAAGCCGCGACATTGATCCAATCCAATGAATTGCCGAAATTTACCGATCATTCCATTACCGATCCGTCCATATACCTGGAAGCGGTCAAGGCCGTTATCCGAAATGGATATGGAGTGGATGACGAGGAATACCTGACCGGTGTCCGGGCGACGGCCGCGGCCATCAAGAACCACGACCACGCATCGCCGGCCGCCATCTGGGTGGTTGGGTTTAAATCTGGGATCAACCGGTCCAGGCTGGAAAGAATGGCCATCGAAACCCGGCGAGCGGGCGAGGCAATCAGCCGCCGTCTCTCCGATCCGGGGTCATCCCGGCAGGGGTGGGACTATGCAGGGTAAGGTCAAGGTAACAAGAACAACTTTATGTTTAACCACGAGCCCTCACAGACTATTTTTTTGAGAAATCAGACATATCCGAATAATGGAACTCGTCTATGTGGGGGCAAGACCCGAAGGCGGAACAAGCCAACCGACGGGCATGCCAGCCGACTGACTAGGAGACTGAATTCATGACATCTCAATTTCTCTGGGTGGATCCGAAAAAATGCAATGGCTGCATGGAGTGCGAAGTGGCCTGTGCACTGGTGAAAACCGGCGAAAAAGACCCGGCCCGTTCCCGGATTCGCATCATCGACTGGAACCAAAAAGGGCTATTTTTACCGGTGAGTTGTCAGCATTGCGAAACGGCTCCGTGTCTGGCTGTCTGCCCCAAGGAAGCGATCCACCGCGACCCGGCAGATCAGCGCGTCGTGGTCGACTACGATCGCTGTGTCAGTTGCCGAATGTGTATGGCCGTTTGCCCGTTTGGGGCGATAGGATTCGACGAGCAGACCCGAATGATCGTAAAATGCGACCTTTGCGGGGGCGATCCGGCCTGCGTCCCGCGCTGCGAACCCGG
>JAOZUU010000245.1:4033-5094 GCA_029938515.1 Desulfobacterales bacterium
TATGTCCTACTTTCAAGTCACCGAACAGTGCAACGGCTGCCTGGCCTGCGTACAGAACTGCCCGGCCAATGCCCTCATGTTCAAGGACGAAGCGGGAAAACGGACCTTGCTTCACAACATGGCCTTGTGCGCCCGGTGCGGAACCTGCTGGCGGGTCTGTCCCCAGGAGGCCATCCTGTTCGAACATTTCCTGAAAAATCAATGGGACGAGGTTGCTCAGCTCGATCTGGTTTATTGCCACATCTGCCAGGAACCGCTTTATACAACAGGTTTTAATCAAACCTTGACGGATCAGACGGAAAAACCGGTTGAGCCAACCTGTCAGCGGCATCGGCTCTCCCTGGATTTAATGGCCAAGGCCCATTTTTTTCCGGGTGGAAAGCTGCCCCATCCAGATCAAGCAGATCAATCCAAGGGGGAAAACAAATGATTGTCGGTGATTTAAAACCCCTGGAGGAAATTGCAAAATCGCTAAAAGATTTTAAAAAAGTGCTGGTGCTGGGTTGCGGAAGCTGCGTCACCGTCTGTTTATCCGGCGGGGATCGGGAAGCTCAGGCCCTGGCCCAGACCCTGGCCCGTCCCGGTTATTTTAAGGACGAGCCGCCTGCTTTTGAGATCGACACGATCCTGCGACAATGCGAACAGGACCTGGTCACCGCTTATCAGGAGCTCCCGCCGGATACCGACGCCATCCTGTCGCTGGCCTGCGGGGCCGGCGTACAGATCGTCGCCGATACGTTCGAACCGTTGCCGGTTGTCCCTGCCCTGAACACCACCTTTCTCGGCGCGGCCGCAAAACCGGGGGTCTGGGAAGAGATGTGCCAAGGCTGCGGCGACTGCATTCTTTCCGACACCGGGGGGATCTGCCCGGTGGCCCGGTGTGCCAAAAGCCTGTTCAACGGACCCTGCGGCGGCTCCCAGGCAGGACATTGCGAAATCGACCTGGATGTTTCCTGCGTGTGGGCGCTGATTTACGAGCGTTTGAAAAAGCAAAAAAAACTTCATCGGCTTCACAAGATCCGAACACCCAAGGACTGGCGACCCGGCGGGGCGGCCGGACC
>JAOZUU010000246.1 GCA_029938515.1 Desulfobacterales bacterium
TAGTAGGCAAATCGAGTTACGAAATGGATCATCCGCACGGCCTGATGGTTGGCCTAGCCTCTGAAAGTCAGGTTATGATAAAGAATTTTGAGGAAGAATTAAGATTTACTCGTAAACGGATTGTGGAAGCATACACGGATAAAGAGAAAATGATATCTTATCTGGAAGAGTTAGTGAGTAAGTAATAATTTATTATTTTGTAATCAATGATTTGTCATGTTGGGTTAGGATTGCCATATCGAGTGTACTGTTTTTCATAAAATTCTAAACCATTACTCTACTACTATGTGTTGTTTAGCGCCCAAATTCAACCCCCTTTCAGCGTTGAAGATTAACCCCTATGTCCTATGGAGAAGAATATCTTTTCTCTTTAATACCCCTTCTGGCTGGAGGATTAAGAGATTCTAAAGAGAAAAGATATTTGGCTTGAGAGGTCAACCTTGGAAGCTGAAAGGGGGGCATTATTGCACGCTGTTTAACATGCAAGCTGGGTCAGTAAAAACTAGTGGTGAAATGTGCAAGTTTTTTGAAAAACATTCGTTTCAGAAAAGCTAACCCCGGTAAATGTGAAGAAAGCCAGGATTCTTTTTGAATACGGAATTGCTCATACCAGAGTGCAAGGCAAGATTGCTTTTACATCTGCAGAGCCAACCAATAGAAGTAATTATGATCCCGAAACTCACTTTGCAGGACAGCGTCAAGCCGGTCTATAGTTTATTTCTCAAGGCATTAGCCCAAACCGGCTTTAGCGGCGACATCGAAAGCTCTTATGCCAGTCGGCTGGCCGTTGCCACCGACAACAGCGTCTATCAATGGATCCCACAGGCGGTAATCTTCCCGCTCAACACTACAGATGTGGCACTCCTAACGAGCCTGTCTCAGGAGCTTCAGTACAGCAGTATTTGCTTCTCCCCTCGCGGTGGGGGCACCGGCACCAACGGGCAGTCTCTCAGCGACGGTCTTATTGTCGATTTGTCCCGCCACATGACCGGCCTCCTCGAACTGAACGCCGACGAGGCATGGATCCGGGTGGAGGCTGGCCTGGTAAGGGACAAGCTAAATGCGGCTCTCAAATCCCACGGCCTTTTCTTCTCTCCTGAGCTTTCCACCAGTAATCGCGCGACCATCGGTGGTATGGTAAACACTGATGCATCCGGCCAGGGTTCCCTGGTTTATGGAAAAACCTCTGATCATGTGCTAGAGCTGACGGCAGTGCTGGAAGACGGTAGTCGCTTTGAATGCGGCCCGCGTTCGGGGGAGATCCTGCAGGCCAAGCTCGCCCAGCAGAACCGGGAAGGAGAAATCTACCGGCAAGTCTGGGAGACCGCCCACGGTCTGCGCTCTGACATAGAAGCGACCTTCCCGCCGCTGAACAGGTTCCTGACCGGTTACGATCTCAAGAACGTCTATGACCCTGAAACCGAAACATTGGATCTCAGCCGCCTGTTATGTGGTTCGGAAGGCACCCTGGCTTTCATCACCGAAGTGAAGCTTAGCCTGGATCCCATCCCGGCGTGCCGTATCCTGGTTAATGTGAAGTATGACAGTTTTGAATCTGCCCTGCGCAACGCCCCGTTCATGCTCAAAGCCGAAGCTCTATCGGTGGAGACCGTTGATTCCAGAGTACTGGAACTGGCGCGTCACGATATCATCTGGCATTCGGTGCGGGATCTCATTACCGATGTGCCGGGCAAAGAAGTGCAGGGTCTTAACATGATTGAGTTCGCCGGCGGCGACCCAGCCGCATCGCAACTCAAGGTCAAGGCACTCTGCCAGCAACTTGATGAAGTTATGGAACTAGGGAAAAGTGGTATTGTGGGTTATCAGGTCTGCGCGGATCTTGCCAGTGTCGAGGCCATCTACGCCATGCGAAAAAAAGCGGTTGGCCTGCTGGGCAATACTGCCGGCCATAAGAAACCGGTGGCTTTTGCTGAAGATACCGCCGTACCGCCAGAGAAGCTGGCCGACTACATCATGGAATTTCGTGCCTTGCTGGATGCTAACAACCTTTCCTACGGCATGTTTGGCCACGTCGACTGCGGAGTTCTACACGTGCGGCCAGCTCTCGACCTGTGCGACCCAGAGCAGGAAATAATGCTACGCAATATCTCAGATAATGTGGTGGCCCTGACGGCCAAGTACGGCGGCTTGATGTGGGGAGAACATGGCCGGGGGTTCCGCTCGGAATACGGTCCCGCCTTCTTCGGCCCAACCCTCTTTGACGAACTGCGCAAGGTCAAGGGAGCTTTTGATCCGCGCAATCGACTTAATCCTGGGAAGATCTGCACCCCACCAAATTCAACTGACGCTCTGGTTTCCGTAGATGCTACCAAGCGCGGGACCTTTGATCGCCAGATTCCAGAACCGGTCCGCGACAGCTTCAAGGATGCTCTCAACTGCAACGGCAACGGTCTTTGCTTCACCTATGAGACGAGTTCGCCAATGTGTCCTTCCTTCAAGCAGACCGGCGACCGCCGTCACTCCCCAAAGGGGCGTGCCGGGCTGATACGCGAATGGTTGCGTCAGCTTGAGGCGCAGGACTTTGATATCCTGTCCGAAGAAGCGGCGATACAGAAGGGCAGTCTGAGTCTCAAGGATTTGGTCGATCGGGTACACAACAGCCTCGCCAGGCATCGAGGGGATTATGATTTTTCCCATGAAGTGATGGACGCGATGCAGGGCTGTCTGGCCTGCAAGGCCTGCTCAAACCAGTGCCCGGTTAAGGTTGATGTACCTGATTTCCGCGCGCGTTTCATGCAGCTCTATTACCAGCGTTATCTGCGTCCCGCGCAGGACTACATGATCTCCACGGTGGAAAGCTATGCTCCGCTGATGGCCAAGGTTCCGGCCTTGTTTAATTTTTTCTTGACTAAGCACTGGGTGAAGAAAGCCACCGAACATAGCATCGGCATGGTGGATGTGCCACTACTCAGCCAGCCTACCCTGAAAAGAAAACTGGCCGGCCACCGAGCCACCCGGTTCGGACTAGCCGAACTCGAGCGGATGTCACAGGAAGAGCGAAGCAAGACAGTTTTGGTAGTCCAGGACCCCTTCACCTCCTATTATGATGCCACGGTGGTGTATGACCTGGTGAAATTGATTGAAAAGCTGGGGTTCCAGCCGCTGCTGGTCCCTTTTACACCAAATGGCAAACCCAAACATATTAAAGGCTTTCTGCGCAGTTTCACGGAAACCGCGGCTAAAAGTTCCAAGTTTCTCAATCGGGTTCACGAACTGGGTATTCCGATGGTGGGGCCGGACCCAGCCATGGTCCTCTGTTACCGTGACGAGTACGCCCGTGCCTTGGCAGATACCCGCGGTCCGTTCGAGGTGCTGCTGTTTCAGGAATGGCTGCTTTCGGTCTTGCCTCAGCTGCCGGTCGGCGCGGTCAACCCGCAGCAGTTTTACCTGTTCGGGCACTGCACTGAAAAAACTGCCAATCCCTCAACCCATGACGACTGGATCAGGATCTTCAATCACTTCGGTGTGACCCTCAAACCGGTATCCGTCGGTTGTTGTGGTATGGCCGGAACTTACGGTCACGCGGCGAAAAATCTGGAGGATTCCAAGGGCATCTACGCGCTGAGCTGGCAACCAGCCCTCGCAAACCTGCCTCAGGATCGATGCCTGGTCTCAGGTTATTCCTGCCGCGACCAGGTCAAACGGATCGAAGGTAAGTGCTTGCGTCACCCGCTACAAGCCCTGTTAAGATGTCTGGAGTTTTAATGCTTCACGACAAATTAGGCGTTAACATATTTATATACTAAGTCACTAACCCCGGTAAACTGGAATAAAGCCAGGACTCTTTTTAGGGTTCTGTCGCAAAGTTTTCAAGAAAATCGAATACCACCTTTTTGCGATCACCTATGTGCTAGCGAATAGAAGGTTTTCGCTAAACTCTGTACGGAGATATCCTGCGTTGTCTGCTGCCTTTTCCGGATCGCATGAACCATCTCAATGCCATTCAATGTAATACTGGCAGAGTTAATTGATTTGAAGCCGAGCATGGCATTGGTTATTCGCTCTATACCTCGATGGTTCTGTTCAACTATGTTGTTGAGATATTTCACCTGCCGGATTTCAATGGAAGTGTTGTTTAGGTTATTACATTCTTCGAGAGCAAACTTGTTCGCAGCACTTCCATCGATGGTGATCGTCTCAGGAGCGCCATTGTTTTCGATTGCTTTAATCAGGAATCGTTTGGCGGCCAACTTGTCTCGGTTCTCGGTCAGCAAGAAGTCAATAATCTTGCCTTCTTTGTCAATGGATCGATACAGATAGCACCATTTATCAGCGACTTGTACACTACCTTTGCCCGTATTTTGGTAACGCAACGGAATATATCCCTACTGACCGTGTTATCGACGGCCTGGATCAAACAGCACTCTTCCTCGATGGAGAAGGGTCGACGAGACTATGTGTTTATTTACAGCAGCGATACTCTGAGGAGCGTTGTCAAACAGAAATACAAGCTCAAGCTTCCGGCTCCTGGTCTACCAGGCGTGTTTGCCAAAGTCTATGACCTGCATCGTGATCCACGTGAGGAATCCCCGATGATTGAAATAGCGCTGTGGGCCAGTGCCAGCTATCAGGATATAATTGAGAGGCATATTAAGCAGATATAAAAATAACCGCATGCCAAGGTTGGAAAGGACCGCCCATATAGTGGAATTGCAAATTTACGCCCGGAAAGTAAGAAAATGGTGAAATCTTTCATGAGCTGGAGTGATCTGAAATAAAATAAGGACAGGAAATACCAAATTGAGAACCGAACAAACCTAACTCGGAAGAGAGTTAAGTAATAACATAAAGTGGACAGTAAAAAGTAGCAATTCTGGCTCACCTGCTTTTTCCTGCCGCTTCAGTGAGGCGTTTAGGTTGCCATTGAAGGTACAAATATTTAGCTAATTTCCCGTCATTAGCTTTCTAGTGTAGTCTGCAGGAACACATATTATCGCAACGGTAGAGGTTATTATTGGCAATGATAACCATTTTAAGCAAATCCGAAAATTTACACTATTCCTGTACATGTGATTAAGGGGTCACCCCAAAAACCTAGCAACC
>JAOZUU010000247.1 GCA_029938515.1 Desulfobacterales bacterium
AATCGTATATTCCCCATCCAAACATACCTGCTATTCCAGATAAAATACTTAAAAGGGCTGTACTCATGATGGCCGTACACCTTCCTTTTGATACAATTGTATGCTCAGTCTAACTTGATTATTTTCGGCTATAAGGTAGGCACAATATGCTGCGGTTGAAAAATTTTCCATGAATCATTGATTACGCTAATAAATCTTAACATGGAAAAGATGGTGATTGAGACTACCTTAACAACCTGATTTAATGAAATTTTTGCCGATATGCTTTGGTTATCCCCGAGCAATAAAAACCGCATACGACATTAACCCCTAACTGCCATCCCGAATCACACGGCAAGATTGAATATCAAACGTTACTTCACCAATATTCATATTTGTCTTGTCTCGAAATCCAGCAGCAAAACGCATAAAACGATACACATCAGCAAAATTCGTTGATAGGCCCACTGAGATACGAATTGCACCGGCACTCTTATTCCCCCGATGCTGAATCACCTGTATGAAATGGGGCAAGCTCAAATCCGGGCCGTCATTCAATCCGGCAATCATATCCTCCTTCGTCAGTCCTTCTGCAATTTCACCTGCTCCGGGATTACAAAAGCAACCAGTGCGCAGCGAGATTCCCTTCTCGTTGGCCAATTCTTCAATGCGGCGATAATCAAGAAGTCGTTCATCCGGCCCGTAAAAGTTCAGCGTCATCGTTCCACCGCGCATGTTCGTATCTGTCGGACCATAAATACGGACCATCGGTTTGCCGTTGCTGTGCTGTAATGACAGCAAGTTTTCGAGAAGCCAGCCGGTGAGGCAGTGGACCCGGTTCCCAATGGTGTTGATTCCCACCTTTTCCAGGTGCTGCAATCCGGTTTTGATTGCCGGAATGTCTAGATAATTTACCGTACCGTCTTCAAATGCGGCTTCGTTAGGGGCCAAGTAGTGACCGTTCCCCTGTACGCTGGTAAAGTTCACCGTACCACCTGCAAACCACGGCCGCTTCATCTTCTGGAAAACCGTCCTGCGCATAAGCAGTGCACCGATGCCGGTAGGGTAACCAAACATTTTGTAGAAAGAAATGGCTACAAACTCCGGTTTCACGATACCCAAATCAAGGCGACTGGTTGGTACATATGCCGCCGCATCCAGCAACACATCCAACCCTTTGCCATGTGCTAGTTCAATCAAATCCAGTGGATGCTTTACGCCGGAAAAGTTGGATTGCGCCGGAAAAGCAAACAGATTGTTATGATCCTGATCCGCCAGATTTAGAATGCCATTTAGTTTTGCCCGCTCTATACGCAAATCCGGCTTTGCTAAAGGCACATATGCTACTTGTGCTCCTTTGTCCTTCGCAAATTCACGGATGCCATTGACGGAATTGTGATTGTCGAACGTGAGAATGTAGTGGCTGTCAGGGGTAAACGGATATGCTTCCCCAACCAGCTTCAATGCACCGCTCGCATTTGGCGTGAAGATGGCAATGTATTCATCCGGTGATGCATTGAAGTAACGGAGGACATATTTGCGCGTACCCTCAACCAAGTCCGTCATTGCCATTGAGGTGAGGTTTGCTGAGTGGGGATTGCCGAGTACGCTTGTGCGTAACAGTTCCATATGTTCACACAGTTGCGATTCGCCGTACAGTCCGCCGCCAGTATAATCTAGATAGATTTGTCCGTTAGCATCAAGCCGATTGTATTCCGTCTCACGCCATTCATCTAATAGCAAAGTTCGATTAAACGATGGATAGCTTCCAACAAAAGCCGAAAATCCTTCTGCCATCTGATCTAATTCATATCTGTTATTTATGGTTGACTCAGGGGTTGTGTCCACGGGTGTACTCCTTAAAGAAACAGGGAAAGCACTGTTTGCCATCGTCCACATTTATTATGACTGTAAAGTAAATATGGCAAGCTAATGGTTTTTACAAGGGCTATAATTGTAGGTTTCGTACCTGCATCGAATCTTTTAAGATGCATGAAAAAGCTGGGATTAGTGAATGGAGGCTGCAATTTGGGAAAATTGCAAATGTGTGACTGATCGGGAAATATTTTGGGTTCCAAAATCGGAGTGTAATCACGCAAGGTGTTTTTTGCTGAGGTAGCGTCCCTGGCCCTGCAGTAAATATTTAGGATAGAACTCAAATCGGTCGATCACCGGACTCCAATCCGGGTGTTTGGTTCAGTTGCCTTTTATTCATCTAACAGCAGCATTGGTATGGCTACTGGCATTTGAGGTCTTACGAACGTGACGGTATCGGAATAGAACCGGCTTGTTTGATCCTGTGTCATTGTGTAGATGAATACCTTGTAAGCAGACGGCTTTCCAATTAACGCCAAAGACTCCCGGGGGATGGTAATACTGCTGATGGTTGCTGGCATTTTAAAAATTCCATAATCATTCCAATCGTCGGCACTTTCAAGATTCAAACCCAACCGAGCATTGCTGGGAAACTGACTTTGGTCCGGTAACGTCCATGAAATCGTCAGATCACCGCTTGGGTTAAACGAAAATTGAAAGGATGCTGCGTCGATTCTGGGAAATTCCTGCCTGCCATTAAAAGACAAATCCCTCGTATAGGTGCCATCGTCGGTATCGACGCTGAGACCATATGTTCCCGCGGGAGCGTCGGCATCAGCAAAATCTAGGGAATTCGGGTGTGACTGCTACCGGGGTTGGTGTAGTTCCGATACTCCACACGTGCCATTTTAAGCGTATATGCGCTGGCAACACTGAACGATAGAAAAATTCCGATTATTGCCATGATCCCAACTATAAAAACATGTTTAAAGCAGACAGTTCGTCTCATGATCCTTTCCTCCTCTTTTTGAGGATCGCACGGACTAAAATGATAAGAAGCTTTTTCGAATGAAAATTATTGAAATCTATGATTTTTCAGCTTGCTCCTGCCAGAACAACCCTGTTCTGGCAGGAGCAAGGCATGCACAATTTGAGAGGTGGTTCTTCCATCGAAAGACCCCATAATTGGCGGTTGTCAGTCAACTAATCCTCTAATTTAATTACAACTCAGGTGACTCACGCATGGTGGCGATAGTATCGATATATTCATTCTGACCCTTATGTAATCGGGTCATTTCAATGAGGATTCCTGAGATCTGGGCCAGCGCTTGGACAAAATTCACATTGTCCAGAGTAAATTCCCATTTATCGGCGGTATATGCCCGCATTGCACCAATAGGTTCGTCGCCGATCATAATCGGTACGGAAAGAATAGAGGCGATTCCCTCTTTTTCAGCGGCCTCGGGATATTGGATGCGGGGATCATTGCACACGTCATAAATTGCCATGGGTCCATCTTCAAACGATCGGCAATGGAGTGTGACGCACTTACCGGCCCTTTGTTTAGATACTCGGTGCTCAATCCGGCCGAAGCCGCCACTTCCAATTCCTTTGACTGACGATTCATCAAAAACAACGTACATCCCTTTATCCCCTGCGCTGATTTAACGCTCTCCACCGTCATTCTGATAATTTCTTCCGGATCTTTTGATTTGGATAAAGACCGGGTGATCTTGATCAATGTTTCATAATTGAGCTTTAAATTTTTCATTTTCTCCCTCCCATGAAAAATTTAATGCCAAAAATACGACCGGGCTATCAGGGCCTCGGAAATAAATAGATCCACACGCTTACTTGTCTTTTGGCGTTGCGCCAAAAGTCACATATAGACAATATGCTCCCTTTGACGCACCTTGCCGGATTTTAAATAAACCCGGCGCAATCTTTGTGGATTTATTTTATCCGCGACCCTTACCAGAGCGATTCCAGATCATCGATGGTGTATCTTATTTTTTTGACTGCCTTGAGCATACGTGTATATGTCATGGCCAATCCAATATTCCTTGCCAGTACGGACAACGAGTCCACATCCCTTTCCGGAATATCCCACACATCATGGTGATACAGCCTCAGGTCTCCAATAACTTTATCATAAAATTTGATTGGAATGGAAACGATAGCACCGATGCCTTCCTTGCGGGCATCGGCGGGATATTGTAAAAGATCGGTTTTATTTATGTCTCGAATGACAATGGGGTCACCTTTTATTGTCGCCCCGATGCTTTTATTTTTTATAATCGGACCCTTATGCACATAACTGATGCTCAACCCAAAGCTTGCCAATACTTCCAGCTCTTCTGTTTCCGGATTTATCACAAAAATCGTACATCCCTTCATTTCAAGCGTTGCTACCAGCAACTGCGCCAGATGATTGGCCATAATTTCCAGGTTTTCCGATTGAGCCATGGCTTTGAAGACAACTTTAAAGAGGTCAATATCTATTTTCTCTTCCGCCGGCATGAATTACCTCCTTTGCTGGTTAAACCCGGTTTCAAATACTTATTCGAACGAAATGAACCGCCAAGACGCGAAGATCGCCAAGGAATTTTTTTTCGAATCGGAACCCGTCTTCGCCAGGCTTCGCCGCGGCAGGCACACGATTCGAAACCATTCAATCCTACAAATTGTTCACCATGCGTTTAATTCCGTCTTTTATCAATTTTATAATAAGCTTGGCGATCTTAGCGTCTTCGCGGTTAAATTGGGTTGATCGACTACTAAATACATACGTAACCGTATCTTCGAACGAGAGCACTAAGACACAATGCAAACAGTTAAATCTTTAAGGTTCATCATCACTTTATTCGAGATACTTCCTGAAAATAAACGGGTTACCCGTGCATATTTTCGATTGAGAACAATGGTGTCAAAATTATCACTGGTCGTCAGGTCAAGAATTTCAGTGGCAATATCCTTTTTTCTGGGCTTAAAAATACAGTTAACCCTATTTTCCGGGAATCCAGCCTCAACGAGCTTATATTTAACTTCATAAAGCACCGCCTCATTTTTCTTAATATTTTGGAAAAGATATTTGAGACTCCCTTTGAGTTTTCCCGTAACGAAAGTTCCATCCGTCTTAATCTCAGGGATTGGTGTATAAGCGTTGAATACGGTGACGGCAACGTTTTCTAATTTCCCGAAGGTGTTGATCACGAACTCCATCGCTTTTTGATCTAGACGAGTGAAATTGTAGGGCAGCAATAGTTTTTG
>JAOZUU010000248.1:0-1719 GCA_029938515.1 Desulfobacterales bacterium
ATGAAATTCAAACAGGAATGGGACGAACGGGACGGTTGTTTGCCCACGAGCATTTCGGAATCACACCGGACATCATGACCCTGGCCAAGGCCCTGGGTAATGGATTACCCATCGGTGCCATGCTGGCGAAAGAAGCAGTGGCATCCGCTTTCACACCCGGAGCGCATGCCTCCACTTTTGGCGGGACACCCCTGGTGACGGCCGCCGCCCTGGCGGTTGTTCGGATAATTGAAGAAGAAGATATTATAATAAAATCCAGAGAGATGGGAGATTATTTTAAAGAACAACTTAAAGAATTGAAATCCCGGCACGATGAAATTATCGATATCCGGGGGATGGGGCTGCTGCTTGGCCTGAAATTAAAAAAGGCAGTGGCGCCCGTGGTTCAGGCCTGCCTTGCAAATGGATTTCTTGTCAACGGGGTTCAGGAAAAGATTTTACGATTTGCGCCGCCCCTGATCATCACCCGGCCAGAAATTGACGCGCTGATGAATTGCCTGGATGAGATACTTGCCGGTCAGCCAGTGAGATAGTCGGCCAGTGGCGAGCTTGTCCTGCCGTTCTTCGGCGGGGTCGGCCGGTCTCCCAGCCGATTGATTCCGTTTGCCGGCTATCAAAAACCGGCAGACGTAACTTCTCAATAACTGGCAATACGAAAAGTCATGTAGGAGCGAGCTTGCTCGCGAATAGGGCGACTTGATCGCGAGCAAACTCGCTCCTACAATATGAGACCATACGGCAGATCGGAAAACATAAAAAAAAGGATCCGATATCCATGGCCGAAAAATTATGGGAAGGCCGTTTTAGCGAAAAGACCGATAAGTGCGTGGAAGTGTTCACGTCTTCCATTGAAACGGATCGGCGTCTTTACACTTGGGATATTGAAGGGAGTATCGCCCATTGCCGGATGCTGGCTAAAACCGGAGTGATCAAGGAAGAAGAAGCGGAGCAAATGGCGGAAGGCCTGAACCGGGTCCGCGTAGAAATCCAGGAAGGAAGGTTCACGTTTACCGACAGCCTGGAAGATATTCACATGCACATTGAATCCAGGCTGAAGGAGTTGATCGGGGATACCGCCCAGAAATTGCATACCGGGCGAAGCCGCAACGACCAGGTTGCGCTGGATCTGCGGATGTATCTGCGGGATGCCGTTCAGGGGATCATGGCCCAATTGCACACGTTGAGGGACGTCCTCGTCCATCTGGCCCAGGCTCATTTGAATGTCATCATGCCGGGATATACGCATACTCAAAGAGCCCAGCCGGTTCTTTTTTCCCATCATCTGATGGCTTATTACGAAATGTTCACCCGGGACAGCGAGCGCTTTGAAGACGGTCTTAAACGGATCAATGTCATGCCGCTGGGTGCGGCGGCTCTGGCCGGCACCACCTATCCCATCGATCCGGATTATGTGGCAACTCTCCTTGATTTTCCCAAAGTGACGAAAAACAGCATCGATGCCGTCTCCGATCGGGATTTCATTGTCGAGTTTCTGGCCGGGGCCGGTTTGTGCATGGCTCATCTGAGCCGGTTTTCCGAGGAGCTTATCCTGTGGTCGACTTTCGAGTTCGGTTTTATCGAACTTTCCGATGCCTTTACAACGGGCAGCAGCATCATGCCTCAGAAAAAAAATCCCGACGTTCCCGAGCTGGTACGGGGTAAAGCCGGCAGCGTTTTCGGTGACCTGACGACGATGCTGTGTTTGATGAAGGGGCTGCC
>JAOZUU010000248.1:1819-5063 GCA_029938515.1 Desulfobacterales bacterium
CCGGTTTCTGAAAGTGGAAAACATGGTCAATCGCCGGATGTCATCCGGCGGTACGGCCGCGGAGAATGTAAAAGCCTCCCTGGCGGCGGCCAAAGAAGCGCTGAAAACGGGTGGTGTATAAGGCGGGGTATAACCATGAAATCGAATGGATGGGAAATAAATTCAGTTCTATTAACGCTGGGGCTTGGCCTGATATTGGTTATGGCCGGTTGTGGTGTCAAGACTCCCCCGGTGCCTCCCAGATCCACCCCACCCGCCGCCATCACCGGCCTCGTATACACTCTGAATGAAGACCTGGTCACTTTGAGCTGGTCTATTCCTACGGGCAAGGCGACCGGATCGACCGGATTGGGCGGGTTTACTATCTATCGGGCGGTCACTTCTCTGGATGATCCGGTTTGTGATGGATGTCCGGCTTTATTTCGGCGGATTGCGGTGGTTGATTTTCAAACACTCATGGCTGGTAATCCAGACCGCAAAACGGCGACATTTCGTCAAACCATCGAAAAGGGCTACCAGTATATTTTCAAGGTGACGGCATTTTCCAGGGATGGCCAAAAGGGGCCGGATTCCAACCGGGTGGTGGTCCGGTAAGGGCCTCGGAAAAAATAAAATCCACCGGGTAATCCGGCCCACTATCTCACCGGCAAACGGACAAACGGTCATATGAACGGCATTGAATTTTATAAAATGAGCGGCAGCGGCAATGATTTCATTCTGATTGATAACCGCAAAGGTCAGATGGGGTCGAACCATCGCTCCGAGTTTGCAAAAATGGTTTGCCGGCGCCGAATGTCCGTGGGCGCGGATGGGTTGATCATCATTGAAGATTCCGACACCGCCGATTTCAGATGGCATTTTTTTAATGCAGACGGAAGCGAAGCCGACATGTGCGGCAACGGTGCCCGTTGTGCGGCCCGATTCGCCCACTTAATTGGAGTAACCGGGTCGCGGATGACCTTTGAAACCGGGGCTGGTTTGATTCAGGCCGAAGTGGATCGAGAGATGGTAAGGATCAAGATAACCGATCCGAGGGACATCGACCTGGCTGAAAAGATACGGGTTGACGGTCGCATGGAAACCGTCCATCGAATCAATACGGGGGTTCCCCACGCCGTCCTGGTGGTGGACGACCTGGAAACGGTCCCGGTTGAATCTATCGGTCCGCTGATCCGTTATCACCGGCGGTATGCCCCCGAAGGGACGAACGTTAATTTTATCCAGCGTTACCATGACGGAACGATCGCCATTCGTACCTATGAAAGGGGCGTTGAAGCCGAAACCCTGGCTTGTGGCACCGGGTCCGTCGCCGGTGCCATCATTGCATCGCAATTGTTCGGGATGGATATGCCCATTCGAATGATTGTCCGCAGCGGTCTGCCTCTTGAAGTGTCTTTTACAACTATCGGAAATGAATATAAAAATGTCTATCTCAAAGGGGATGCCCGTATTATCTACCAGGGTTGTATGGGAAAAGACGGATATGACAATTGAAGATTGTCGATTGAAGATTTAAGGAATTCTATCTATTTGTAACCTGAGCCTGGCAATTTTTCGTGAAGCTATGTGTCAAGATCAATGCAGCAACAAATCGTTTATATCTCGGTAGGCTCAAACCTGGGCCGGAAACTGGAAAATTGCCGGCGGGGGATTATCGCCCTTACCAGTTGCAAAAATGCCGTCCTGGTGGCCCGGTCACCTTTTTACCGGACGGAACCGGTGGACTACACGGACCAGGACTGGTTCATCAATGCGGTTTTTTCCATCAGAACATCCCTATCTCCGGAGGCTTTGCTCAAAAGGCTTCAGGGGATCCAGAGGAGGGCCGGAAGGGGAGCATCACCGGTGCGATTTGGTCCCCGGATACTCGATCTGGATATCCTTTTATTCGGCGATTTGGTTATCTCGACCCCCCATCTCATTGTGCCCCATCCACGAATGCATAAAAGGCGCTTTGTATTACAACCGCTTTGTGATATAAATCCATATTTGATACATCCGGTAATTAACCAAAAGATGAGTGATCTGCTGGCTCGTCTTGATGATAGCGATCAGCAGGTGGTTTTAATCGATGATTGATGGCGTCGTCAAAAGCCCCATCTACGGCGTTGTCATGTTTTTTCAGACGCTCGGCATACCAAATGTATAGCCTCGCCCCTGAAAAAACATGACGCCTTGCACCCCAAGGGCACTTCCTACGGGGCGTATATGGATCTTTTTACTTAGCCATCAGCGTTAGTTTTTACGAGAGCATCATGATTAGGTATCTTATATTGCTGGCGGTCGGTTACGGGCTATACCGGTCGCTTAAATCATGGGGGGCACCCCATCCGCAGCGAAAAATGGATGGCCGGGGGCAAGATCGCATTGACGACATCATGGTCCAAGACCCGATCTGTCAGGTCTATTTTCCCCAAAGAGAGGGTATCCGCTGGTCCCATGACGGCAGTGATTATTTCTTTTGCAGCCAGGCGTGCCTGGAAAAATTCAAACTGGAACAATCTATAAACGGAAAGTAGATTTGAAATGATTTTTCAGGGAAAAAACCTAAAGGCAAAGCTGATTCACCCCAACAGCTTGACCATGTATCGGATTCTGGCCACCCCCTTGCTGGTGGTTTTGCTGTTGTTTCCCAACCGGCTCTGCACTTTTTTTGCCGCGCTATTATTCAGCGCAGCCGCCATTACCGATTACCTGGATGGGCTCTTTGCCAGACGCATGGGCCTGGTATCCAATTTTGGTAAAATCATGGATCCCCTGGCGGACAAGATTTTAATGTCATCTGCTTTTATTATGTTATCCTCCCTGGGCTGGGCATCGGCGTGGATTGTCTGCATCATTATCGGGCGGGAACTTGCCGTTACGGGGCTTCGAAATTTCATTGCTGAAAACCGGATGGATTTATCCGCGTCTGAACTGGGAAAATACAAAACCGGATTTCAAATCGCCGCCATTATTCCATTGATTTTTCATTATCCCTATTTCGGGATAGATATGCACGCTATCGGCACGTTTTTTTTGTATGGTGCCCTGATATTTACCCTTTGGTCGGGAATCGATTATTTTGTCCGGTTTCGTAAGCTCCTGGTATAAGGGCTCTTGCAAAAATGTGAAGTTATTTTTACGCGAGCCCTGAAGGTATCGATATTTTATTTGACAAAAATCGCCTGAGGGGGTAAACGACCATTCGAGCGGGAATAACTCAGTGGTAGAGTGCGACCTTGCCAAGGTCGAAGTCGCGGGT
>JAOZUU010000249.1 GCA_029938515.1 Desulfobacterales bacterium
AACACGGGCAAAAAGACAAGTAAGATGGTGGATTTAATTTTTTCCGCGGCCCTAACTGCTTGACTATCCAACTGACCCTACATATCCAGTTTAAAAAACTCGCCGGACCCGGTAATGGTGCCCGGTTTTATCGTATATTCCGTGGGTGCCGTGCCTTCCTTGAAACATTCGAAAATCGTTTTTTTCGATTCGGGGATCGATAGCAGGCCGGTTTCCGCATCGATTTTAGCGAACATCACCCCGTCGGGCACCTGAAATACACGGACGGGTTTTCCCTCCAACACCTGTTGCATGAAACCCAGCCAGATGGGGCTGGCGGTTCGGGAACCGGTTTCACCCTTTCCCAGGGAGGCTTCATCATCAAACCCCACCCAGGTACCAGTGACGAAGCGGGGGGTATAGCCCATAAACCACGCGTCGTAGAGATCGTTGGTTGTACCGGTTTTACCGGCGACCGGGCGGTTGAGTGCCCTGACCCGCCACCCGGTACCGTTCTTGACCACGCCTTCCAGCAAATTCGTCATGATGTAGGCGGTACTATCGGAAATTACTTTTTTCCTCGTCAAGGCCGTTTCTTCGATCATATTGCCGTCACGGTCCACGATCTTGGTAATGAACACCGGCGCGACCTGGAAACCCCGATTGGCAAAGACCGAATAGGCACCGGTCAATTCCAGCAGAGAGACCCCCGATGATCCCAATGCAATGGAAAGGTCCCGATTCAGATGGGACGTTATCCCCAGGTTGCGGGCATAGTCAATGGCATAACCCACGCCGATATCCTTTAAAACTTTAACGGTAATCACGTTCATCGACTTGGCCAGGGCCCTGCGAAGCAGCGTACGTCCGTGAAAGGTACCTTCATAGTTTTTGGGCTTCCAGGTAAAATCCATATCCGTTTCTCTGAAAACCACCGGCGAATCAATCAAGACGGTGGCGGGCGTATACCCCTTATCCAGAGCAGCGGCATAAATAAGCGGCTTAAATGCGGATCCGGGCTGACGTCTCGATTGAATAGCCCGATTGAACTGGCTTTCTCTGAAAATTCGCCCCCCGACCATCGCCTTGACCTGACCGGTTTCCGTTTCCAGACAGATCAGGGCGGCCTGGGCCTGGGGTTCCTGTTCCAGGAGGACCTCCCAGCTGTCGTTTTTCTTTTGTTTTTTTTCTATCATTACCTCGATGACTTCGCCGACCTTCAGTGCCTGGCTTATTTTTGAAAGCGATGCGTTGGAATAGGCCACTTCGAGATTCGGTTCGCGGGCCCATTTCATTGTTTTCAGATGAATGAAGCCTCTGGCCTTGCCGATTTGAACGGTGGCTACCTTTTTCTTATTATTGACGGCGATGACCGCCCCTTTCACCCGCATCCCCGGCGCAAGTCCACCTGCTTCCTCGATTTCGGCGGCCCGGGTTTGATTGAATTTATCGATTTGATCCATCGGCAGGTGTGACAGCGCCCCCCGGTACCCCTGTCGTTTATCCAGGTCCCGAAGCCCCTTATCAATCTCCTGACGGGCGATTCTCTGCATTTCGATGTTCACTGCGGTAAAGATCTTCAAGCCCTCTCGATAAAGCGCGTCGGTTCCATGTTTTGTTTCCACATAGCGGCGGACATATTCCGTGTAATACGGTACTTCTTCGAGATAGAGATTTCGTCGGGGACGAACGTCGAGCTTCTCCGCAATGGCTTCGGTAGCCTGCAGAGGGGTGATATGCCCTTCGGCAAGCATACGGTTAATGACATAGATCCGCCGCTGATTGGCCTTGTCCAGAGCGTGAAACGGTGAGTACCGGCTGGGCGCCTGGGGCAGGCCCGCCAGAACCGCGCATTCGGCCAGGGTCATTTCCTGCACTGATTTGTTAAAATAATTATCAGCGGCCGCCCCCACGCCATAGGCCCCATGGCCCAGGTAGATTTGATTCAGGTATAGAAATAAAATTTCATCTTTGGTTAAAAATTTTTCAATCCGGTATGCCAGAATGGCTTCCTTGAGTTTGCGGGTGTAATTCCGCTCCGGAGTCAAGAAAAAGGATTTGGTCACCTGTTGGGTAATGGTGCTGCCACCCTGGACGATGGCGCCCGCTTTCAGGTTTTTAAGAAAGGCCCGCAGGACACCGTAAAAATCGATCCCTTTATGTTGATAAAACCGGGCATCTTCGGAGGAAACAAAGGCTTTTTTAAGCATATCGGGCATTTCAGTCAAGGGAACCAAAACCCGGCGCTCCTTGAAAAATTCGCCGATTTTTCGCCCGTCGTCGGAATACATGGTCGTAATAATCGGCGGCCGGTAATCGGCCAGCGAGGTAATTTTAGGAAGGCTCTCGCTGAGATAATAATATCCTCCAACGCCTGCTGCGGCAATCGCCATCATTGCCAGAAGCAGCAACACGATTCCCCATTTGACCAGTCTGAAGAAAATATTTTTTTTAGGGCGACGCCCCCTTTTTTTAATGATCTGGGATTTTGTACGGGCTCGTTCACCCGTCATCTCCCATTTTTCTGGCCCTGGTTTGTCCATAAAGGGATTCCGTTTCAAGGTTTGATCAATCCAATACGGCTATATCTTAACCCCTCAAGCGCCTACGTCAAGGTATAATCACTTGTAACAAAAGATAAATGAATTGACTTTTAAAGGCATGCGGATTAGAAAAATTGCTTGATTCAGGATTACATATGGAGACAACAAGGCAATGGTAAAACTGACATTTGACAAGATGAACGGACTGTTACCGGCCATCGCCCAGGATTTTCGTACCGGGGAAGTGCTGATGCTGGGGTTCATGAATCAATCCGCCTGGGAAAAAACGTTGTCCACGGGAAAAGCCACCTATTTCAGCCGGTCACGCCAAAAATTGTGGACCAAGGGAG
Source organism: Desulfobacterales bacterium (assembly GCA_029938515.1). Taxonomy (GTDB): domain Bacteria; phylum Desulfobacterota; class Desulfobacteria; order Desulfobacterales; family QNYZ01; genus QNYZ01. The sequence goes on from JAOZUU010000249.1 coordinate 2,873, forward strand.
AAACCTCGGGGCATCACCAGATTGTTAAAGAGGTTCGAATTGATTGCGACAATGATACCGTTTTGCTCAAGGTGGAACAATTGGGCGGTGGGGCCTGCCACACGGGCCATCGCTCCTGTTTTTATCAAATTTTGACCGATAACAAGATTAAAATCGACGGATCACCGGCTTTTGATCCTCGAGAGGTTTATAAATAATGACATTGAAGCTGAAGCTGGGCATCCCCAAGGGAAGCCTTCAAAATGCCACCATTTCTCTGTTCAAGCGTTCCGGGTGGAATATCAACGTTAACGGACGCAGCTATTTCCCCGAAATCGATGATGAAGAGATCTCATGTGCCATTTGCCGGGCCCAGGAAATGCCCCGGTATGTCCAGGACGGCACCCTGGATGTTGGCCTGACGGGTAAGGACTGGATCGCCGAAAACGAAAGTGATGTTCATATGGTGGCTGATCTGATCTACTCCAAGGTCAGCGCCCGCCCGGCCCGCTGGGTATTGGCCGTTCCCTACGATTCGCCCATCCGGACCCTTTCCGATCTGCAAGGAAAAACAATTGCCACCGAGATGACTAATTTTACCCGACGATATTTCGCCGAAAGGAAAATTGCCGTCACAGTCGAATTTTCCTGGGGTGCCACCGAAGCCAAAGTCGTCTCCGGCTTGGCCGATGCCATCGTGGAAGTCACCGAAACCGAATCAACCATCAAAGCCCATGGGCTTCGTATCATCCATGAATTGATGCAAACCAACACCCAGCTTATCGTCAATCATAAGGCTTGGCAAGTACCGGAAAAAAAAGAGAAAATAAAACAGATGGCCCTGTTGCTTCAAGGGGCTTTACGGGGCGAGCAGCTGGTGGGATTGAAGATGAATGTTCCCAAGGATAAAATGGAGCAGGTGGTTAACCTGCTCCCGAGCCTGAATGCTCCCACCGTGGCAACGCTCTACCAGTCCGAATGGTTCTCGGTGGAATCCATGGTGGATCGGAGCGTCATGCGGGATCTCATCCCCAAACTGATCAAGGTCGGTGCCGAAGGAATCATCGAGTATCCGCTCAATAAGGTCGTGTGAGAATTTTTTCATCTCCGCCAGTTCCATGGCCAATATCGAGGAGGGGTTAAACCGGATTGAAGCTTACACAGCCCGACGATCCGCCTGATGAAAAAATATGATCATCCATTCCACCAAATTTGTTACCAGTGCCACCAAACCATCACAATACCCGCCGGGTGATCTGCCTGAAATCGCCTTTGCCGGCCGATCCAACGTGGGGAAATCTTCGCTGATCAACACCCTGGTTAACCGTAAACGGCTGGTCAGAACATCCCGTACACCGGGGCGGACCCAGCTGATCAATTTTTTTTCAATCAATGATCGGTTCATGCTGGTAGATCTACCGGGTTATGGATACGCCAAGGTCCCGGATCGTATTCGTAAAAAATGGCGACCCATGATCGAGGCTTACCTTACCCAGCGCGAAGCTCTTAAGGGAGTTATCCTGCTCCTGGACACCCGGCGTGTTCCCGATGAGCGGGAGCGCTTGTTTGTCGCCTGGCTCAACCGGCACGACCAGCCGGTGATACCCGTGCTGACCAAGTCTGATAAGTTGTCAAAAAGCGCCCAAAACCGCCAGAGGGAAAAAATCATCAAGACGTTGAATACGGATACCATAATCCCGATACTCTTTTCGGCCAAGACTCGCCGGGGCCGCGAGACCGTTTGGGCCGCCATGGAGAACTTATTGGAAATTGGATGAAGGGAAAAATAGAAAAATAGTGAGAAAAACAGGCGAAATACGTTCTGAAAAATGACGCTATTTGGCTGTTTCTACCGCGATATTTTTTTAACATCTCCCTTTTCCCCCTTCAAAGGGGGATATTTTTGTAATTCAAGCCTTTAGACAGTATAATCGGCCCGGAATTATAGGCTTTCAGATAAAGTTTTTGTCCCGCTGCAAGCGGGACTAGAGAGGGAGCCCCTCTGAGTAAGTCGTACAACCCGTACGTCGTCGAAGGGGGGCAAGCAACCGATAACGCAGTCCAAAAACTTTATCTGGAAGGCTATAGTATTGCCAGGAGGCTGGCGGGTCGCTCTATTCAATGGGATGACCGTTGATCCGGATACCGATTCGATGGCAGTGACCCCATTCCAGCGATACCTCG
>JAOZUU010000250.1 GCA_029938515.1 Desulfobacterales bacterium
CTGGATGATATGGACGGCCTGACCCTGATTCGAAAATTGCTTGGCATCAATGCCATGATCAATACCGCCCTGGTCAGCCGTCTGTCTGCCTCGGAATTTCATGAAGCCACTGAAGGGCTGGGTATTCTGAGCAACCTCCCGATCGTCCCGGGAGAAACCGATGCCCAGGCGATCTTCACCCGTCTGGTGGAGGTTGTTGGTCCCAAGCCGTAAGGGGCTACAGGTAAACGCCAAACTCACCCCCCAACATCCTTTTATTAACCGCAGACTGGCGCAGACTTATTCAAGAACATGGATGTTCTTCTCAGCGCAGATTTTTTTCAGGATATCGGGCCACACGCTGACGCTCACTTCTCCAATGTGGGCGGTGCGCAACAGGTACATGTATGTTCGGGACTGACCGATGCCGCCGCCGATGCTCAGGGGTATCTCGTCGTTGAGAATGGCCTGGTGATAGGGAAGCTTCAGAAAATCTTCCTGTCCGGACATCTTTAGCTGGATCCGAAGGGTTTCCTTGGTGACCCGGATACCCATGGAAGTCAGTTCGTGGCGCCTTTTGGTTACCGGGTTCCAAACCAGAATATCCCCGTTTAACCCGTGATACTGCTCGCCGTTCTGAACAATCGATTCAGTGGCCCAATCATCATAATCCGCGGCGCGCATTTCATGGGGGTAGCCATCCTTAAGGGGCCAGCCGATTCCGATGATGAAGATCGCCGGGGCCTCCTCCTGAATAATCAGGGTTTCCCGCTCTTTCCGGGGAAGATCCGGATAGCGGTCGAGGATCTCCTCGGCATGCAGGAATACAAGTTCCTCGGGAAAATCAGGGTATTTGGACGTCTTAAGACCGGGGAACCTCTCCTGTGCCATTTTTCCCGCGTCCCGGATGACCTTCCAGAGCTTGCGGACAACATCTTTAAGGAAGTCGAGATTTCGTTCTTCTGGGGTAATCACCCGTTCCCAATCCCATTGGTCGACATAGGCGCTGTGGTCATGGTCCAGGAAATAGTCTTTGCGTACGGCCTTCATGTCGGTACAAATACCTTCACCGACGTCGCAGCTGAATTGTTTCAATGCCATTCGTTTCCACTTTGTAGCTGCTTGAACGACTTGGGCCTGGATGGGTGGGTCAAGCCCCAGCCCGCAGGGGAATTCAACCGGCGTCCGGGATCCATCCCGGTCGAGGTAGTCATTTATGCCGCTAGCTTTACTCACGATCAGGGGGACCTGAACCATTTGCAGGTTGAGTTCCCTGCACAAATTCTCTTCAATGTAATTCTTTAAAGCAAAGACGGCTTGCATTCTCTCTTTCGGAGAAAGCAGCGTTTCGTAGTCATCGGGCAGGTTTTCCGCCAGTTCGTTGTAATCGCCAATTCCAGGTCCGGCCAGATCCGCTTCTTTGTTTTTCATTGAACGTGTCCTTTTTGTTGTGATTTCGTAATGATTAGAGGTTTGGTCGGCGTTCACGGGTTCAAAGGTTCAGGGTTCAAGGTTCCATTCTCGTCTCTGGACTTCATTTGGGATGCGTATTTACGAAAAAAGTGTCAGCTTCGTCAGGACTAATCCAAAATTTAGAGCCAAATTGGCGATTATTTGGGAAAATGAGCATTTTTATCGAGGACTTCGGGTCTTTAATGCCTTCTTTGTCTTTAACCCTGAACGTTGAATCCTGAACCTGTGAACCCAACTCTTCAATTAGAAACTGAGTTTTTTGCCCAAAAATTCATCCAATTATCTGGGCTTATTAACGAGGTCTGAGGTTAGGGCAGCAAACCGGCTTTTTTCATGCTGGACAGAATCAAGTCGGCATTTTCCGTAATTATTTTTTCGGCTGAGGCCGGGTTAAAACTTCTTGTACCCCCGGCCCAGACCATTTTCTCGCTTTCGACATCAAAGACCGTCGTTTCCAGCTTGACGATCGTATCTTCGGTAGTATATCCGGGTTGATAAATCGTATCGTAGGTTCTACCGTAATAACCGTAGTAACCGTATCCATAGCCATAGCGCGGAGCATACGTAAAGCTTGAGGGCACTTGGCGTTCCTCCTTTTTCATGGAAACCAGATCCGCCAGAAGTACCGCGTCGGCGCCGGATTTTTTCACCGCTTCAAGGATTTTCGGCTTGTTGCCATAGTCTTTGGGATCTTCAATCAGTGTGTTGCCGGCGATGCCGATCACCTTATAGCCGGCAACCCGCTCGGCAAACACCTGTTCATAGTGCCGACGTTGAATATCATCCTTGATGACGGCGAGGATGAGAATTTCCTGAAAGGGCTTGCCTTCGAAGGCCGGGTCGCTCCAGCTCTTGACCAACTTGGTTGATGAGGTGCAGGCCGTGAGTCCAAAAAGTAACAAAATAATTAGCATTAATCTCAATGTCGGTACAATCGTTTTCATTTTTTCCTCCGGTTGTTTTCAGATCGTCGCCATTATGCCAATTGGCAGCGTATTAGGGATCTGCTAAACTCAACATAAATTGTTGCGGATTACAAGCTTGATGATTTCATAAAAACTCTAAGTTCGTCATGTCGGACCCCCGGTCAAGTTGAGGGCAGGCTCGACCTGGCGTTCTGAACATACTGAAATTATAGGGTTCCGACTTGTACCGGAATGACATTTTTAGAGGTTTCTGGCTTTTTACGAAATTATCAAATATTTAGCCATGTAGATCGGATATTCTATTTTATTTGTAATCCATTGAAGATATATTTGGTAGAGAACATTAGTCGGTTCTCTTTTTAAGCTGTCAAAAGCAGCGATTACCAGGGGCAATATGTCGATCATCCGAAAACGAATCGAACGGTTCTTCGTTAATTTCACCCGTTTCATTTATCGTAACAGGATAAAATCTCTCATATTTCTCTCCTTATTTATCGGTTTGACCGGCTATCAGGCCAAAAATATAAAAATAGATACGGCCACGGAATCGATGCTCCATGACGATGATCCCAGCCTGATCGAGTATAACGAATTCAGGGACCAGTTCGGCCGATCGGAACTGGTTGCCCTTTTGGTTGAAGCGCCTGATATTTTTAACATGGATTTCCTCAAAAAGCTTAAGGCTTTTCATGAGGCGCTTGAAGCACACATACCGCATCTGCAAAAAATCACCAGCCTGATTAATGTGAGAAACACACGCGGAGAAGGTGATGTGCTCCATGTGGATCAATTGCTTAATGAGCAGGCGCTTAAAAATCTAAAAACCGTAAAACAACGGGCCCTGGATAATCCGTTTTACAAAAATTACGTGTTATCCACTGACAAAAAAAGCACGGCGCTAATTGTTGAAACCGTCGCCCGGATCATAGATGATTCTGAACAGGGAAATGACGCCGTCCCGGATTTTGGGGAATTTGAGGATGAGGCGGACACAGGCGATGCCGGGTTAACCCACTATATCACGGCCGATGAAAAAGCAGAAGTCAACGCCGCCATTATCGACGTGATGGCGCAGTACCAGGCCGACGATTTCAAGATTACCTTTTCCGGCGGCTCGGTCGTTGTGGATGTGTTTAACAAGGCCACCGGGAATGATACCACCCGGCTGGTTAAAATCATGCTGGTGGTGGTCGTCGGCTTTCTCTTTATATTTTTCAGGAGAATCTCAGGGGTCATCATCCCGATTATCATTGTCAATTCAGCCATGATTACCACTCTCGGTCTTATGGCCATTACGCGGACATCCATATCTATCATGAGCAATATTCTGCCGGCATTTCTCGTGTCTGTCGGTATTGCCGATGCGGTTCATGTGCTGGCAATCTTCTACCGGAAATATGAAAAGGAGAAGAATAAAGAAGATGCGATTTGCTATGCCATGGGGCATTCGGGATTGGCCATTTTAATGACCAGCATCACGACCGCGGCCGGGCTGCTTTCATTCACGATTGCGGAAATAGCCACTATAACGGAGCTTGGGTATTTTGCATCCATCGGGGTGATGCTGGCTTTTGTCTATACGGTCATTCTTCTCCCGGCTTTTATCGCCGTGCTCCCAATCAAGAGCAAGCCCGAAAAGATAACGGTAAAGCGATCGCAGCGGATGGACAACTTCTTGTTGTTTTTCAGCCGCGTTTCCACCAGCCATCCCCTTAAAATTGTCGGGGTCTGCCTGGTTTTATTCGTGATTTCGGTCTGGTATATTTTTCAGCTGCATTTTTCGAGTTTTATCTTGACATACTTTCCCAAAAATCATCCGGTCAAAGTCGACCTTGAGTATATGGAAGAAAATCTCGGTGGATCGGTAACCTTTGAAATCGTCGTGGATACCCAGAAAGAAAACGGTGTGCATGACCCGGCCATACTGAAAGTCATTGAAAAACTGATCCCCCGGATAGAGGCGATCAAAACGGATGAAATCTATGTCGGTAAAGTCATATCCATCGTCGATATTATCAGGGAAACCAACCAGGCCCTGCATGGAAATGACAAGGCCTATTATTCCATTCCGGATGATAAAGCCACCGTCGCCCAGGAACTCCTTCTGTTTGAAAACGGCAGGCCCGAAGACATTGAAAAAATCGCGGACAGCCTGTTCAGCAAAACGAGAATCACCGTGAAGACCAAGTGGAGTGATTCGGTCATATACGAAAAATTTGTAGAGAAACTGAAACTGATGTTCAACAAGGAACTGGATGGTGCCGCCGAGGTCACCATTACGGGTCTGGCCGCGCTGATGGCCCGGACCATTCCGGCCGCCCTTCACAGCATGGCGAAAAGCTATGTCATCGCCCTGATTATTATCACGATCCTCATGCTGCTTCTAGTAGGAAACTTCAAGCTCGGTCTGCTCAGCATGTGTCCCAACCTGTTGCCGATTTTCATGGTGATGGGCCTGATCAGCCTGTGTGGTATTTCCCTGGATATCAACACGCTCTTTATCGGAAGTATCGCCATCGGCCTGGTGGTCGATGATACGATTCACTTCATGTACAATTTCCGGAAGTACCTGGACGAAACCGGAAATCCAAAACAGGCCATCCGGGAAACGTTTCTGGGGACGGGCAGGGCGCTTTTGAT
>JAOZUU010000251.1 GCA_029938515.1 Desulfobacterales bacterium
GCAAGGCGAGCCGGGAAATTTATATTACCGGATTAATGTATAGGCTTTCAGATAAAGTTTTTGGCAAGACTAGAGGGAGCCCCACTGAGTAAGGCGTACACCCCGTACGTCGTCGAAGGGGGGTGACCGATAACGCAGCCCAAGAACTTTATCTGGAAGACTATATTTAGGAGGCAATCATGTCGGGACATAGTAAATGGTCGAGTATCAAGCACAAGAAAGCCGCCACCGATTCCAAGCGAGGCAAAATTTTCAGTAAATTGATCAAGGAAATCACCGTGGCGGCCCGCATGGGCGGCAGTGGCGATCTGGAGGTCAATTCCAGATTGCGATCGGCCGTTGCCACCGCCAAGGCGGTGAACATGCCCAAGGACAATATCGATCGGGCCATTAAAAAAGGGACCGGCGAATTGGAAGGGGTCAATTATGAAGAAAGCATTTATGAAGGGTATGGCCCCGGCGGTGCGGCGGTGTTGATTGAATGCCTCACCGATAATAAAAACCGAACGGTGGCCGATATCCGCCATATTTTCAGTAAAAACGGCGGCAACCTGGGCGAGAACGGTTGCGTGGCCTGGATGTTTGATCAGAAAGGGTACCTGGTGGTTGAAAAAAAAGAAGTCGATGAGGATACGCTCATGGAAGTAGCCCTGGAGGCGGGAGCCGAAGACGTGCGCGAAGACGGGGCCAACTTCGAGGTTGTCTGCGCGCCGGGCGATTTTGAGCAGGTCAAAGCTGCGATCGAAGCGGCTTCGATCGCCCATGTCGCCGCCGAAATCACCATGCTTCCGCAAACGGCGACCGCTCTGACCGGCAAGCAGGCCGAACAGATGATTCGCCTTGTGGACGCCCTCGATGATTGCGATGATGCTCAAAAGGTCTACACCAATGCCGATATTCCGGATGAGATGATGGAGGGATAAAGAAGGGTTCTGAGGGAAAGAAATTCAGAAGGTAAGAAGTGAAGAAGGTCAGAGGGTGAGAGGGTGAAAGGGAAGAGAGTTTGATTGACCCGCTGGAAATACGACGGGTAGAATGATAGCCAAATTGATGGAAAACAAGTACTAAAACTCTTAGACCTTTGAACCCTTTGACCCTTAGACTCTTTTTTTACTGATCCAGCTCAACCACATCCACGCCGTCGGGGATATCAAATTTAAATTGGGTATTGTCTATCTTGTCTTTAAAGCGGATATCGGAAAGCTTGATGCGGGTTTCATCATCGTACATGTTGTAAGTGATGATTTCGGTGATATTGAATGTCTCTTTTGTGATAATGAGATGGACTGAGGTAATGTCCAGGTCCTTTTTGAGAGGGCTTAGTTTGAGGTGGTAATTTCCCGCCGTGGTATCCTTTTCCTGTGAGATGCCAAATTGTTTTCGAAGGGAAGTCAAATCCGACAGGAAGCCGGCCCCCCTGCCGTTGCCAAAAAAAGCCGGTGCCTTTCCCCTCATCACCTGGTTGTCCTGGGGGCGGTAGATCCACAGGTGTTGGCCATCGGAGACAATCACTTGTTTTTCAGGGATTTCATACGTCCATCGCATCATCCCCGGGCGTTTAACCAGAATCGTCCCACTGGCCGTATCGGTGAGCCCCATGGCTTTTAAGGTGGACAATTGATGAAACCGGGCCGAGAACCCGATGGCGGCATACCGTTTTTCGATGCCGTTGAAGATCGCCGGGTCAACCGGGTTTATCTCGGCTGGATCATGTGATGGCGAGTCACCAGCGAAAGCGATGCCAACGAAGAACACCGTGATCATTAGGCCTGTTACGAGGTTAGAACGCATGAAAAATCTCCTTTTTTTATAGTCTTCCAGATAAAGCTTTTGGACTGCGTTATCGGTCGCCCCCCCTTCGACGACGTACGAGGTGTACGCCTTACTTAGGGGGGGCTCCCTCTAGTCCCGCTTGCAGCGGGACCAAAAACTTTATCTGAAAGTCTATAATATACGGCCGGTCAGATAACGGCCCAGATCCTTTACTATACTGGGTGTATCGCGAAGCATGCGCATTTTAAATCCCCGGTAATTCTGGTGACCCGTGGCCATGTCTTTGGTAACGGCCTGCAGGGTTCGGCTCTTTGCCAGTACAAAAAGCGACGACCGCAATAACGGTGAAAAGTAAAACATGGGCGCTAACCGGGCGGCCAGCTTTAATTCGGGCAATATCTCATTTTGCAGCGCATTTGTATATTCCACCAGCCGGCCCGCCTGAATGGCTTTGGCGGCCAGCTCGCCGCTGATGAGCGCGTAGGGTATCCCCTCGCCGGTAATGGTATCCACCAGCCCGGCGGCATCGCCCACCACCAGCCAGTCCCGGCCGTTCAACGGCCGCGTCTCAAGCGTCTTCGGGTCCGGTAGCGGTTCTGCCCAGGCGTATGGTCTGGCATCCTTGAGATCGAATTTTTCTCCAGGTGGAATCAGATGATGGAGGTCCTGCCGGACAAACTGTTTGAGCAGGGACCAGGCCCGTTCCAGTTTAAATTTCCCTCCCAACAGCTCGATCCCCAGACTGGCATGATCCGGCCGGGGAAACCACCATGCATATCCACACAGGCCGGGAAAGAATCGACAGACGATGCGCCGCGGAAAGGTGCCGCGCACAAAATATCCCACCGCCCGTCCCCGTCGTTCACGGGGAAAAGATAAACCGTGATAGCGGGCCACCGGGTCGTTAACTCCACCGGCACCGACAACGATATCGGCGTGATATCCATTGATGCGCCAACCTCCTTTTGATGCTGGCACCGGTTTCCGGACGGTTTCCTCAATAGGAGTTGCGCCGGCCGATATGGCCAACCGGCGTAACGCACCGTCCAGGTGTCGGCGGGATACAATACGGATCGGGGCTTCCAGTTCGAGATCGATCTGACGACGGCTGGGGCTGATTAAACGCAGCCGATATACTTTCGATCCATCAATCTGAAGCTCCCGCCAAATGGACGATCCCTTTGTCGCCCGCAGGGTTAACCCGCCGCCACAGGGCTTTTCCCGCCGGGGGTTTCGCTCAAACAAGAGAACATCGATTCCGGCCCGGGCAAGGTGAAGGCCGCACACGGCACCAGACGGGCCTCCGCCGATGATGGCTACTTTACCGGTCATTTACATCCACATTGATTTCGTCACTTCGCAGGGACCAGGATATTGGAAAAAAGAAGAAATGCCAACCCTCCGGGGGCATTTTTCAAAGGGCCCATCAAGGGGGATCTTAATAGGGTAAAAGAGACCAATCGGCTGGGGCAACTTATTTCAATATGTTATGGATACCGGATCGGGCCTGCCCTCAACTCGATTGGGGGGCCGGTATGACGAATTTGGACTTTTTGGGAGACCATCAAACCCTTGATGGGGCCTTCTCGTCATCGGCGGCTGGAATTAAGATTTTGATCACGTCCTCTTTTCCCACGATACCGACCAGCGCATCGTCTTCCATGACGGGAAGGGTGTGAAAATTTTTATCCACCATCATCGATGCCACCTCTTCGATGGTCGTTTCCGGACCAACGGTAACCGGGTCCGGCGTCATGGCGTCAGCCACGGTAACGGCGGCGATCTTTTCAATTTCCTTTTCCAGTCGTTTAATACTGGTCAAGGGCATGAAGCCGTCCAAAAGGGTAAAAACCGAGGGAACGGGGAATGCTTTCTGTTGCGCCACCAGATCGCTTTGACACAGGATGCCGACCAGTTTCCCCTCAGCGTCGATCACGGGAACACCGTTAATACGTTTTTCCAGTAGAATTTTTGCCGCCAGTGTAATCTCCGTATCCGGGGAGATGGTAACCACGTCCGCGGTCATTACGTCCTTGACTTTGATCATTTCTTTTCCTTATCGATCGTTCAATACATATCGTGTATATGGAAAAACGGGTCGTTCAGTTTAAACCAATCTTTTCGAGACTGGCAAGTCTTTTATATGGAAATACAGGTACTTCCGATTGTTATCCTTCTTTAAACAAGCGGTAAATAGTTTGCCCCCGCCACTTTCCCCGCCCCGACAGGGTGGAAATTTGTTTTGATTCAAATTCATCGGCGATTTTTTCGTAGCTTAAGCCCTGATCCCGCATTTGATGGATAAGGGCGACCATCTCATCCCGGGTTTCAGGTTGACCGGAAGGCTCTATCGCGACCGCAGTATCAGCCGAATCAGCCATTGCCTCGGAGGATAATTGGGATGATGTTGCATCAGTGACCGGTGCGGATGGCATCGCTACCAGTCTTCCCAGGGAATCGGCGATTTTTTCCATGGCCACTGTCTGGCGCTCCTGATTTTTCGCCATAGACGTCAACAACTCTTTAAACGTCGAAAATTGATCCGTGGATAACGACCGGTAATTGACATACCCTTTGCGTTTATCTTTGACTGGTTGGCGATTATGCGATTTATAACGATTGTTATCATACCGCCGGTTGGGTCTATCCATGTTTTTAATGTTTCCGGTCCTGACATTGTAAAGAAAATCATCCATTTAACTGCTCCAAATTATGATATTAGGTTATATGACAACCGGTTTATTGCAGATACCCGAGTATGGTCCGACCCTAGCGGCATGGTACGAGACCTGTACCGAATATTCGACCGGATATTGTTGAACATACCTAAAAGCAACTGGGCACATTTACATCATGCACTTTTCATGCCGTCTGAGATCGGTTCTTTCGTATTTCAATCGTTTTGGACCATTTAGAAAATTATTTCAGGGTCCGTGGCATCAGTTAATTTTGGGGAGATAGTGTGAAAGTCTTAGTATTTAAAAAATAGAATAGCCGCACAAAGACCCATATGCCACATCAAGATTGTTTTTACTTTTTTCGCTCTACCCGCATAATCGCTAATTGACGTTTTCTTTAGCGCGGCATTTTTCGTATGTCAACATAAATATTTAAAATTTAAATCCGTAACGGAAATTAGTGATATTTTACAGTAATGCTTTTAAATTCAAAGCTTACTCTATATGTTTGTCATAAAATTTTTACGTCATGGGCTTGCATTTCGAAACTGAGCAAATTGCCTTGA
>JAOZUU010000005.1 GCA_029938515.1 Desulfobacterales bacterium
GCAGGCTGGAAACGACTTTTTTGGGGATGACGATATCATTGTTGGGTCCCCGACCAACACTGACGGAAGCCTTATCAATGGCCAAGGAGATCGAATCCTGCGGAATGAGGTGCTCCACATCGATGAGCTCGGCCTGGACGTCGGGGCTGATTTCCGGGAACGTATCGTTCCGGTTCCCTCTGAAGGCCAGGTCGCTGGTTTTACCCCTGCTATTTTTAAATATTATCAGGAGAAGAATAAATACGGCGAGGACAATGCCAATTAAAAATAATGTCAGAAGGGTATCCGTGGATTTTCTGACTGGCGAAACATCAGTTTTTGATATGGCCCGCCGATCCGATTTTGATGGTTTCGTTCGTAAGACCGGCATCTTATCAGGGGATAATTTGGAATCGACGCCCAATTGCGGCGGGCTTTTTGTTTTTTCCTTTGGCGGTGGTTTTATTTGCACCGGTTTATCGGTTTGAGACGTCGCTGTTTTAGTATCCGGTTTCTTTGGAGACGGCCGGGATAGCTGTTTATTGATATTATCAAATACATTCTGAATTTCTTCCGCTTGATATACCCTGAAATATTCCCCGTTTGTTTTTGAGGAAAGGATCTGCATCAGGCGAAAATCAGCATTATCCGTAAAAGCGATGCCAAATATTTTTATTCCAAGCTGCTGACACTCTTCGACGAGGTCTTCCTTCAGCCACCTTTCACTTTCGGCATTACGTTTCACATCGCCAGTATCGATAATGCCATCCGTCAGGAGGATAATAATCTTATCGGTGTTTTCTTTCCCGTTGGTTTTAAATTCATAAATGGCCCTTTCAATCCCGGTGGGTGTATTGGTCAACTGCCCCCGGTAGTCAAGACGGTTAAGGCTATCGATAAATTTGGCATCCGCCTTTGTGCCGGTTATTTCCGTCAACGGCTCGATCACCCTGGCATCCTTCCCGAAGATGACCATGCCCAGGCGGGATCCCGCACCCACATTTTTTATATAGCTTGTCACCACATCTTTGGTTATTCGATTGGGATCGTTCTGTTTCATGCTGCCGGAGTTATCCAGCACGAAAACAATTTCTTTGGGGCGTTTGAGAATGGTTTTGGCCTGAGTGCCTGCCCTGGTTTTCGACTTGATTTCAGGGGGCTGCTCCGTTTTAATCTTGTACGTCTTGGGAACGATTTTTTTCTTATTGTTTTTGCTTCCCGAATTTTCTTTATCGACCGCGCCATAAACCGCAGTGGTAAAAAAAATGATGGAAAAACAGATGATTACATGTATAGGCCAGCATTTCTTCTTATTGGCTTGCATTGGATAGTCCCCAAATATTTTTCAATATAGTTAAAAAATAATCATATTTGATTTTTTCCATATAAAAGCATATAGAACAGGGATACCTACTTTCAATGAATGCCTTGGAATCACGTTAAAATACTATATAGCACTAAAAAAATGGACGTGCCTACAGCATAATGTGGTTAGTATTAGTATATTCAACCTTTTCACAGGCCTCCAGGCGGTTACCACTTGTAAAAATAAAGTATTAAGCTAAAGCAATAACACCGAAATGTATCTTTCACATTATCATTTAAAAGTAAAGCCCTTTCAAATAAACCCGGACCCCAAGTTTCTATGGATGGGAGAGTCTCACAGACAAGTGCTTTTAATGTTCAGGGACGGAATAATCGAGAACAAGGGCCTTATTCTTTTGGTCGGCGACGTGGGTACCGGGAAAACGACCCTGATAAATAAACTGGTCGAGAGCCTGGATGAAAATACCCTTGTGGCGTCTGTTCAGTATCCAGGTTATGATATTCTTGATTTTTATAATTTTTTGGCCGCCAGCTTCAATATGGATAAAAAGTTTTCCAACAAGGGAGATTTTCTGATTCAGTTTATTCATTTTCTTCATGAAGCGCATACCCATAACAATAGGGTGTTGCTGATCATCGATGAGGCCCAGGGCCTCTCGGATGAGATCCTGGATGAAATACGTCTATTGGCCAATCTGGAAAGAATGAAGGTCAAGCTGTTAAATATCTTTCTGGTTGGCCAGAATGAAATGGATAAAATACTCATCGAACCCGATAATATGATGCTGGCCCAAAGTATTGCCGCGAAATATTATCTTGGTCCTATAAAAAAAGGGGAGGTCAAGGATTATATCAAATTCAGGTTGCAGGTGGCCGGGGCCGAATATCGAATTTTTAATAAAGGCGCGATTCGTGAAATCATCGAGAGTTCACAATGCTATCCGCGGTTAATAAATGTTATCTGTGATCATGCGCTCCTGACCGGATATGTCCAGGGAAAGAGCCGAATCGACGCAGCTGTTATCAGGGAATGCGCCAAAGAACATCAACTTCACAGTGCGGATGATGCAAAACAGGACCTGATCGATAATCGTATCGAGAAACGGCCGGATGAATCCACTCTCAGGGCCCGTACATATTTCCATTGGGCCATGCCGGCGGTACTCCTGCTTGCCCTTTTTCTCCTTAGTATTGCAGGGTACTTCGCCTATCTTAAAAGCGGGAGCCAGGCGCTTAAACCGATCATTGACGAGCAGATCCGGGAAACCACTGCTCCGGTCGCCGTGGACAATAGCCCCTTTAAATTTAAAGTCGATCCAGATGATCGTAATACCGGAAAAAAGCGGGTGATAACCGATGCGCAGCGGGCATTCTCGTTTGTCGAAGAGGATCTGGGAGAAAGTGAAAGTTCGGATACGAGCGAAAATGGGCTTGCAAATATAGAAAACATCGACAGCGAAGTTCAGCCGGCACTCAACTCGCCGGAATTCGCCGAACAAGCCTTGAAAGATCCGGCTGATCTTTATCCGACCGGCAAACTGGTTATTAATATCCCCCCCAATGCCAAGAAACTGCCGGAAGAGATCTATTCACAATTGGATGAATTTCTTTCGACTGCTTCCCTGCACCCTGAAGCGAATATTCTGATAAAAAGCTACACCGATTCTTATGGTGATGCCCGTCAAAACAAGATATTGTCAAAATTACGGGCTGATGTGGTGAAGGGATATTTTATCAATCAGGGGATCGATTCGACGAGAATCAAAGCCGTCGGCTTTGGGGATAAAGACCCGATCACATCCAATGCGACTCTGACCGGCAGGAATAAGAATCGCCGGATCGAAATTGAACTTGTCCATGAGTAATTTTTTCCGAAGCCCTAAAACAGTTTCGAACAGGGAACGAAAAAAAATTATCATACAGCCGATTAACCAATTTTCCAGGAGGGTTCCATGATAAAAGAACGGAAGCTGGCTTTCAGTGATTTACGATGCATCTGCGATCCGAAAACATTTTCTTTTAAAACCACGGCACAGATCGATCCGCTGGATGGCGTCATCGGTCAGGAGCGGGCCGTTCAGGCCATTGATTTCGGTCTCAACATGGATAGCCCCGGGTATAATATCTTCGTTACCGGTATTGAAGGAACGGGAAAATCCACCATCATCCGGGATATCGTCGCGCACCATGCCGAAAAACGACCCGCGCCGGTGGATTGGTGCATGGTAAATAATTTCCAGGATCAATTCTGCCCCAAAACCATCGAGGTGCCACCCGGTAAGGCAACGGTTTTAAAAAAACAAATGGAAAAGCTGGTGGAAGGATTGAAAAACGAGTTGTTAACCGCCTTTGAGAGCAAGTCCTACCAGAAAAAAATCGATGAATTACAAAAAAAATACGGAGAACAACAACGACAAATTTTTGAAGCACTGGACCAGGAGGCAAAGCGCATGGGTCTGGCCATTAACCGGACCCAGTCCGGGTTTCAGACATTTCCCGTGGTCGAGGGCAAACCGATAAGTCGAGAAGCGTTTGAAGCGCTCGATAAGGAAGAAAAAAGCCGGATCGAAGAGAATATCCGTCAGCTTCAGGGTCTGATTGAATCATCGATGCGCGAGGTCGCCAAGTTAAAGGATGCCATGCAGCAGGACGTGGAAAAGGTGATGTCCGATATCGCTTTATTCGTGACCAAAACGCGGATCGATGTCCTTTTAAGCCAGTATGATAGTTGTCCCGGGATCGTTGAATATTTAAAGGAAGTTCAGGAAAACATCATTGAAAACGTCGGCGATTTTCTTCCTGAGAAGGAAAAAAGCATGCCGTTTCCCGGTCTGGGTGGTGATGCATCCGCTTCCAGACTTCAGGGTTATGAAGTCAATGTGCTGGTGGATCGAAAAAATATCAAGGGCGCGCCGGTCATTTTTGAAACCAATCCCACCTATCAGAACGTGTTTGGCCGGATCGAAAAACGGGCCTACATGGGAACCTTGACAACCGATTTCTCCCTGGTTCAGTCCGGCTCCCTATTAAGGGCCAACGGTGGCTACCTGATCATGGAGATCGAGTCCCTGCTCATGAATGCCTATGTCTATGAGTCCCTCAAGCGGGCCTTGCGGAATAAAATACTCCTCATCGAGGACCTGCCCACCAGCCTTGGATTCGGCGCCATGTCGCTTCGACCCGAACCGATTCCCTTGGATGTAAAGGTCATTCTTCTGGGGAGTTACCGGTTGTTTCATCTGCTCCAAAACCACGATTCCAAATTCAACAAGATTTTCAAGGTTCGCGCCGATTTCGATCATGAAACCGATCGAAATGAGGCAACCGTGGCGCAATACGCCCAGTTTGTAGCCAGGGTTTGCAAGGAGGAAAAGCTATTGCCCCTGACGCCGACCGGGGTAGCCGCTATCGTGGAATTCGGTGAAAAACAGGTGGCCGACAAGAATAAGCTGTCTATACGATTCGGCCCGATTCACGGCGTTTTGAAAGAAGCCGATTACTGGGCCAGAAAATCCGGGGCAAAAACCGTATCTGAGAAGTATGTGGTCAAGGCGCTCAAGGAACATCGCTTCCGGTACAATCTTTACGAGGAAAAAACGCATGAATCCTATGCCAACGACACGATTCTGCTCGATGTAAAAGGAAAGGTGGTGGGACAGGTAAACGCCCTGGCAGTGTATCAGCTCGGGGACATTTCTTTCGGCCGGCCGTCCCGGATTACCACCGAGACGTACATGGGGAAGGCCGGT
Source organism: Desulfobacterales bacterium (assembly GCA_029938515.1). Lineage (GTDB taxonomy): Bacteria > Desulfobacterota > Desulfobacteria > Desulfobacterales > QNYZ01 > QNYZ01. The sequence goes on from JAOZUU010000005.1 coordinate 5,055, forward strand.
GTGGTTAACATCGAAAGGGAAGCTAAATTGAGCGGTAAGACTCACGACAAGGGCGTACTGATCCTGTCAGGATATCTGGGGCGAACTTTTGCCCAGAAGTATCCATTGAATCTATCCATCAGCATCACCTTCGAACAGAGTTACGGCGGCATCGACGGGGACAGTGCTTCATCCACCGAACTTTACGCCATTTTATCGAGCCTGGCCGAGGTCGGTATCGATCAGGGGATTGCCGTGACCGGTTCGGTTAACCAGAAAGGGGAGGTCCAGGCCATCGGTGGTGTCAATCAGAAAGTAGAGGGGTTTTTCGAAGTTTGTCAAACGAAAGGCCTCACCCGTCGGCAGGGCGTGATGATCCCCCAGGCCAATGTGCAAAATCTGATGGTCAGCCGGGATGTGCTAAAGGCTGTTAAAAAAGGCCGGTTCCACATTTGGTCCGTAGCGACCATTGAAGAGGGGATCGAGATTCTGACCGGCGTGGCGGCCGGTAAAGCGGATAAAAACGGCGATTATCCCGAAGAGAGCGTTTTCGGCAAGGTTCAGAACAAGCTGAAATTTTACCTGGAACAGCAGTTCCGTTTAAAAAAGGAGTTCGGTGGAGAAGAAAACGAATAGCGACTTTTTACTTAGCCATCAGTGTTACTTTTTACGAGATCGTCAAATTTGGATACGAATCTTCTTTACAGAAAGGAGATAACAGATGGAAGACTGCATTTTTTGCAAGATCGTCAAAGGTGACATCCCCAGCATAAAGGTCTACGAAAATGAACGGGTACTGGCCTTTGAAGACATCAGTCCGATCAGCACCGGACACACGCTGATCATCCCAAAAACCCACGCCGAGAATCTTTTCGAAATGACCGAGGAAGACCTGAAGGCCGTGATACTTGCATCGAAAAAGGTTGCCGGAGCGATCCGGACCGCCCTTTCCCCGGAAGGCATCGCCGTACTTCAGCTAAACGGCCGCGGGGTCAACCAGGTGGTCATGCATTATCACATGCACCTGGTTCCGAGAACGGCGGGTGATTCAGATCTGCCGATAACCGGCTGGGAGATTAAGCCCGGCGACATGGATGCCATCAAGATCACCGGAGAGAAGATCGCCGCCGCCATCTGATTTTAAAGCCCTTTGGTAGAGTGTGCCTTCGTTTCCGAACCGATCCCAAGCCATTTCAAAAGGCGATGGATGTCATCATGAATGACATATCCGCAGGGGATCAGGACCAGGGTAATAACGGTGGCAAACAGCACGCCAAATCCTAGGCTTACCGCCATGGGGATCAGAAACTGAGCCTGGATGCTGCGCTCCAGAAGGATGGGGGTCAGGCCGGCAAAGGTGGTCAAGGATGTCAGGATGATCGCCCGAAATCGGGATATTCCGGCCTGAATGACCGCATCAATGGCGTTCTTTCCTAATTCCCCGCGAAACCGATTGGTGCGATAGATCAGCACGAGGGAATCGTTGACTACTACCCCGGACAATCCCACCATCCCGAAAAGACTGATAAAGCTGATGTCAAACCCCATAAGCAGATGCCCGCAGACGGCCCCCACCAGCCCAAAAGGAATCGCCGCCATCACGATCAGGGGTTGGCTGAAAGAGCGAAAAGGAATGGCCAATAAGGCGTAGATACCGAACAGCGCAAGTATAAAGCCCCGATTGACATCGGCCAGCGATTCCCGCTGACGTTTTCCCGCCCCTTCAATCGTATAGCGCAATCCCGGATAGCGGCTTTTTAACTGGGGCAGATAGTGGGACATGAGGTCATTTCGGATTTCACTGGCGTTATTCACTTTTTCATCCACATCAGCCATTACTTTGACCACCTGCCGGCGCTGGGCGTGTTTGATGCTGGCATAGCCTCGTTCTTCTTTTACCTGGGCCACCTGGCTGAAAGGCACGCGTACACCGGCCGGGGTCATAATGTGCATCGTTTCAACATATCCGAGTGAATTCCGTTCGGTCTCAGGGTAGCGAACCAGCACCTTGATTTCATCTTCCCCCCGTTGAAACCGAAGGGCCTCGGCACCGTAAAAAGCATGACGCACCTGCCGGGCCAGATCATTCAGCGTAATCCCGAGACTTTGCGCCTGGGGGTTTAGCTTTATCTGAATTTCTTTTTTTCCCGGCAGAAAACTATCCTCAATGTCAAAAACGCCCGGATATTTTTTTATTTCGGTTTTTAATTCTTTCACCGCCATTAAGAGGGACAGATGATCATCCATGGACAGATTCACTTCGATGGCGTTACCGGCGCTGTGGAGTTCACTGCGAAAAGCGATGGATTCGGCGTTCGGAACGTTTCCGATTCTCTGGCGCCACATCCGGTTGAGCTTCATGGAGCTGATATCCCGGCGTTCTCCATCCAGCAGCTGGATCCAGATTTGACCGAGATGTCCGCCCCGTTCCCCTTGCCGACCGTGACGGCCGAGATGGGCGCCGATTAGCGACATATGATGTTCAAGCAACGGGGGCGCATCATCCGGCCGTTTGCGATCCACCTCCGCCAGCATATCGAGAGCGGTCTGTTCAAGACGGGTGATCACTTCCCGGGTCTGCTTTGTGGGCGTGCCGACGGGCATGGTGATCAGACACTCCAGCGTATCTCCTTCCACCTTCGGAAAAAAAACGAATTTGATCAAGCCGGCTTTCCATATGCCAAAGGTCAACAACAGTGCGGCTATCCCCGCGGCCACGGTCACGTATCGCCATCGGATGCAAAAGGCAACGAGTCGGCGATACGGCTTGTTGATGATCCATTTGAGTGCCTGGGACGACAATTTTTCCCGTTTTCGGGTCAAATGGACGGCCTTGATGCGAGCCAGATGGGCCGGCAGTATGAAGAGCGATTCAATCAGGGAGCCGGCCAGGACCAGGATCACCACAATGGGAATGTTTCGCATAAATTTTCCCATGGTGCCGCCGGCCAGAAGAAGGGGCCAGAAAGCGACCATGGTGGTCAAAACGGAGAAAATAACCGGGCGACCCACTTCGATGGTTCCGCCGATGGCCGCCTGGAGCGCCGATTCTCCGATCTCCTGACGGCTGTAGATATTTTCACCGACGATGATGGCATCATCCACCACGATGCCTAAAACCATGATAAAGGCGAAGAGAGAGATCATGTTGATGGAGACATCAACGTGAGGCAATAACGCGATCCCGGCGGCAAAGCTGATGGGGATGCCCAGAGTGACCCAGAAGGAAAGACGCAGATTGATAAAGAACCACAGCAGAAAAACAACCAGGCCCAGGCCGACCGCCAGGTTTTTCATGAGCAACTCGATGCGGCTTTTAAGGATCTTGGACATGTCGGCGTAAGTGTCCACGAAAATTCCGGCCGGTATTTCCGGCTTGATTTCCTTTAAGTATGCCTTCACTACCCGGGTGATGGACAAAGCGCTCTGATCGGCCACTCGATAGACATTGATCATGACCGCCGGTTTCCCCTTGAATCGGGCAAACAGGTCGACATCGGCGAATCCCTCTTTCAGATCGGCAATCTGTTCCAGGGTGACCCGGCTGCCGTTGGAACGGGTAATGACTGGAATATCACCATAATCGGCGGCATAGTAGCGACGTCCCTTGGTTCGGATCAGGATTTCACCCTCGTCGGTCTTGACACTGCCGGCGGGCAGATCAAGGCTCCCGCGAGTCACGGCCTCGGCGACCTGGCCAAGCGTCAGACCGTAACGCCGCAATGTTTTCTCGGCGATTTCGATATGGATCTCACTGTTTCGGACCGCCGACAATTCGGCCTGGGTCACGCCCGGGAGGTTGGTGATGTCGTCCCGGATCTTTTCAGCCATATGCTTGAGGGACGCCTCGGGTGCATCGCCGTAGACAGCCAGGTTGATGACCTGACGGCGACGGGTCATCTCTTTAACGATCGGTTTTTCCGCTTCCTCCGGAAAAGTCGTGATCCGGTCCACCTCGGACTTGATTTCATCGAGAAGTTTTTTCCCGTCCCAGCCGGTCATGATTTCCACGGTAACCGTACCGGCCCCTTCCCGGGCGAGAGAATCAATCTCCTTGATCCCGGGTAATCCGGCGATCTTTTCCTCGATGCGGGTGATGATCCCCTCTTCCACCTCGGACGGGGAAGCACCCGGATAAACGGTACTGATAGTGATTCGATCTAGCGTGGTCTCGGGAAATACCTCGAGTTTTATCGACAACCCGGTGGTGACGCCGGCAATAAGTAAAAATAGCATCAGCAAATTAGCGGCCACGTGATTTTCCGCGAACCAGGCGATGGCGCCTTTCATCAGCCTTGCCCCCCATCAGCCGGTGCATTTCGCACCTGCATGCCGTCACTGACCGTCTTCAGCATCGAAACGACAATTTCATCGCCGTCGGCCAATCCCTCCCGGATGATCACTCCCCGGGTGGAAAAGCGGGCCACGTCAACCGATTGGAAACGCAGCCGTTTATCCTCATCGACCACCCACACGATATTATCCGCCCGCAAGGCGGCTCTGGGAATGATACAGCTATCTTCAATAATACGCCCTTCGATCACGACAGTGACGAAGAGCCCGGGCATCAGAGGCGGACGGGTCGCATAAGGATCTTTAACGCGAACTACCACACTCACCATGCGCGTGCGTTCATCCAGTCGTCCCTCGGTCCGCATGACCTGTCCCGGCCACGACCTTTGCTGCCCGGCTATCCGGGCGCTGACCGTTACCATCGTTCCGGCACCATTATCCGAAGTAAATCCGGGCACATTAAACCAGGCGAGATCTTTTTCCTCCATCGGAACCAGCACTTCCGCTTCCGAAGCGGCATACACGCCGGCCAAAGGCTGGCCGGGGGTCACGTACTGGCCGATATCCACGCTTTTGGTGTCGACCCGGCCGTCAAAAGGGGCCCTCAGGCGGGTACGTTCCAGCTGAAGATTTGTTTTGGTAAGCTCGGCCCGTTTGGCTTCCAGGCTGGCTTTGGCTGCGGCCAACTGAGGTGCTTTGATCACCAGGGGAGGGGGTTCTTTGCCGCTGTTTAGCTGTCCCCACTCATCCCGGGCGGCGGCAGCCTCTTCAAGGACCATCCTGTATTTGCTTTCGGCATCTTTGATATGCGCCTGGGCCAGGGTTACGGCGATCTCATAATCGACCGGATCAATTTTCAAAAGGATATCGCCCTTCTTGAAAGCACCGCCACTGACCAACGCCGGTGACACAAAGATAACTTTGCCGCTGACTTGGGGGATCAGCTGAACCTGCTGGGTCGGCCGTGCCGTGCCGTATCCGATAAGGGTGACCGCATGGGCGCCGGAATGAACTTCAACCGTGCGCACGACCGGTAAAGATTTCGTTGGCCGCATTTTTTTCATGGTGGGTTTGCTGGCGATCAGCGTTTTTAAACCGAACCCGCCACCGGCAATCAGAATGATCGCCAGGAAGAATTGGATGAATTTACGTGTGTTATTTTTCATTTTCTTTTTTTATGCTCCAGTTGCCGCCCAGGGCACGATGCAGGCTCACCCGATTTTGATAAATGGCCAGATCCGTTTGAATGAGCGCATCTTCAGTGGAAATCCGGGACCGCTGGGCATCGAGAATGGTCAAGTAATCGGTGAGACCCCGCTGATACCGTTGTTGCGCCACCCGCTCGACCGCCCGGGCCTCCTCTAATAAAATTAATACCTTTTGACGGCGGATCAATAGCTTTTGCCGTCTCAGCAAGGCGCCCTCCACTTCGGCAAAGGCCGTCAGAACGGTCTGGGCGTATTCGACCACCCCTTGCTGGTAACGGGCTTCCGCCCCTTCCTGACCCGCTTTAAGACGTCCGGCGTCGAATACCGGCTGGGTCAGGCCCGTGGCAAGGTTCCATAAAAGGCTGTCCGGTTGAAAAAGGTCATTTACAGATTCACTGGCGTAACCGTAATTGCCCGTCAGGGTGATTCGGGGAAATCGGGCGGCCGTCGCCTGAGCCACCCGTGCATTCAATGCCCTGAGATGAGCCTCGGCCGCCAAAATATCCGGCCGGGTTTGCAGTAACTCGGAGGGAAGGTCGGGCGGTACCGGTACCAATCGTTTGAAATAATCTTCCGGCTGAAGTCTGGCTGGACGCGTACGGGGATATTGTCCCGCCAATACGGACAATTGTTGTTCGGCGATCCCGAGCCGCTGTTCCAGCGGGGGAAACAGGGTTTTCGCTTCGGCCAGAATGCGGCGAGCCTGGTGAACATCGAGAGAAGAAGTCAAGCCCCGGTTATAGCGCCGCTCAACCAGATCCCGGCTTTGACGGAAATTGCCGGTGCTTTTTTGCAATACCTGAATCTGGCGCTCAATAGCCTCGACCTCAAGATAAAGGTTAACGGTTTCGGCAACGATTGTTTGGACGACGGTTCTTCGGGCTTGTTCCGCCTGGAGCAAATCCGCCCGGACGGCTTCTTCAGCCCGTGCCAGACGTCCCCATAGATCGAGTTCATAGCTGGCCGGTAAATACAGGGACCAGCCTTCAATCGTTCGGTGGTCGGTTTCACCGGTGAGGATATTCGAAAATGGTTGACTCTGTTTCTCCCAACGGGCTGAGAGGTCAATTGATGGATACCGGTTCGCCCGGGTCCGCTTGAGTTGAGAGCGGATTTCGAGGATGCGGGCGGCGGCTTTCTGAATCTCGAGGTTGCGTACCAGGACTTGTTCCACCAACCCATCGAGGACCGGGTCCTTGAATACCCTCCACCAGCTTTCCGTCTGTGAAACTGCCGGTTCTTCCGGCGAAACAACGTGATGGTAGGCGGTCGGTATTTCAAATTCTGGTTCAGGTCGGCGATATTCCGGGCCGATATTGAGGCATCCCGTAACAAACCCGAAAACAGCCAGAAAAACGGTAATTTTAATGGTGTTAATCATGTATTTTTTTACGTGTCGAGATTTTTGAAAAATTGACATTTTTCAAAAATCTCATGATATAATAATAGCGTAAAAATGTATATCATGAAAAAGATATCGGTAGAATTTCATTCGATTTATGATAAAAGGAACAATCAATATATTGAAAATCGATATAAATTTTAGATCTGGGGCTATGAAGACTTTTAGAGACGAGCGACTTCGTTTTGAAATGGAAACGGTTACGGCCCGGTTTATTGGTCCGGACGGGGAGGTGGTCAAGCGGCCGATTCAGGTTCGTACGCACCCCATCACCGGTCGTAAATGCCGAATCATTTTTGCCCGTAAAGAAGAAAAAGAAACGGGCACCGAAAAGTTGCCGGAGCCGCCTCCCGATGCACATAACCGTCAGGACTGCCCTTTTTGTCGTCCTCAACTGGATTGGCAAACACCCCGGCTGCCCGATGACTGGACCCCGGGAGGCCGACTCATTCAGGGTGACTCGGTCCTTTTTCCGAACCTATTTCCTTATGGCCGGTATTCCGGTGTCAGCCTGTTCGACGACACCCATTTTGTCGAAATCGGTACTGCCAGTCATGAGAGTTATGTAAACAGCTTCCTCAACTGCCGGCAATACCTGATCGATATTCTTTCCCGGGACCCGGAGGCGGTTTTCATGGCGATTACTCAAAATCACCTTCCGTCGGCCGGCGGCTCCCTGGTTCATCCCCATCTTCAGGTCCATGCCGACCGGATCGCCGGAAACCACCACCGGTATTTACGGCAACGGACCGCGCGGTATTTCGATGCCACCGGCCGGTATCTGTTATCCGATTACCTTGCCCATGAAAAAAAGGTCGCCCAACGGTATATCGGTCGTATTGGTCATTGGGAATGGATGGCCGCTTTCGCGCCCGAGGGGTTTTTCGAAATCTGGGGAATTTTACCCGGTGTGGTGTCGTTCAGGGATCTATCCGAACCGGATTGGCATGATCTGGTCGCGGGGATTTTAAATACCCAGCGGTTTTATCGCAGCCTCAATCGCAATGGATATAATCTCGGGCTGCTCTTCATCGAAGACGACCGCAGCCGGCTTGAATTGCGTCTGGTAATTCTGGTTCGTTCAAACCATGCTCCCTGGACCCGTAACGATCATACCGGCTATGAGGTCATGCTGGGAGATATGGCTACCTTTGCCGCACCGGAAGAAACGGCCCGGACGGCCCGGCCGTTTTGGTTGGATACCGGATCAATTTGAGATTCAAGCAAGTCATTTTTCTGAAGGGAGGGGTAAGAATGGCGGTTAATCTGATTTATATTACCACCGAAAACAAAATGGAAGCCGAGCGAATCGGACGAATCCTGGTCGAGGAACGCCTGGCGGCCTGTGTCAATATCATCGACGGCATGAATTCGATCTATCGCTGGGAAGGAAAAATCATGCAGGATACCGAGACGGTTCTCATCGCCAAAACAGTCCAGGATAAAGTTTCGGCATTGACCGAACGGGTCAAGGCGCTCCATAGCTATGATTGCCCCTGCGTGGTGGCTTTGCCCATTCAAGACGGAAACGAGTCATTTCTCAACTGGGTGGCCGAGGAGGTGCGATGAAAGACGCCATCAAACAAATCGCCGATAGAATGGCCACCGGCCAAAATATCGCCTTTACCGGCGCGGGGATATCCACCGAGAGCGGTATCCCCGACTATCGCAGCCAGGGCGGTATCTGGGATGAGTTCAAGCCGGTCTATTTTGATGAGTTTATGAGCCAAAAAAGTGCCCGCATCGAGTACTGGCGGCAGAAAGCGGCCATGTATGACGACCTGCAAAAGGCTGAACCCAACGCGGCCCATCTGGCCCTGGCCGATTTATACCATCAGGGTCGTCTCGCGGCAGTGATCACCCAGAACATCGATGGCCTGCACCAGGAATCGGGCATATCGGCTGATGATGTCATTGAGCTCCATGGCAATACCCGACGGGTACGGTGCATGGCCTGCGGCGTTGTCTCCTCGGATCATGAGGCGTTTAAACGTATCGCGGCGGGCGATCTGGCCCCGGAATGCCATTGTGGCGGCTATTTGAAACCGGACACCATTTCATTCGGACAGGCCATGCCGGAAGCCGAGGTAAAGCGGGCCACCGGGCTGGCCCAGGCGTGTGACCTGTTCCTGGTGGTGGGATCGACCCTTCTGGTTCAACCGGCGGCCCTGTTGCCGGACATGGCTCGGCGCAGCGGTGCTTTTCTGGCCATCGTCAACCTGTCCGAAACCCCCTATGATACGGTTTGCGACGTCCGCATTAAAGGAAAGGCCGGTGAGGTGCTGCCGCGGATCACCCGTCAAACGCTAAAATAGCGAGACCTTTGAAAAGTCCCCCCTTTTTACGTCAAAAATTGAAGGGAGATTAAATCTTAATATCACAACTTGACAGTTGGCAGCGTATGGTATACTATAATCGTATAAATAGTATACTATGCTGAGGGAGGTAAAATTATGAGCAAGGTTACAGCAAAATACCAGATCACGATTCCACCTGAAATTCGAAATGAACTTGGAATTGTTCCGGGAAATGAGATAGAAATAACTAAACAAGGGAACCAATTTGTTCTTGTATTGGATCCAATTAAAGCCTTGAAAAAAGAGTGGCGCGGCAAATTTAAGGGCCATCAGAAAACCAATGACTATATGGATGACCTAAGGGGTGAAATCAGTTGAAAATCTGCATAGATACAACAGTACTAACTGATATATTAAAGGATGAATTCAGGCCTTTTCAGGAAAAGCTGTGCATGGCAATCACCGCAAGAGAAACACTTGTCATCCCCGCAGTCGTATTCGCTGAACTCATACCGCAGTTTAAAGGAAATACAAAACAGGTTTCTCTTTTTTTAAAGCAGCATAAGATTGGGATTGAACCTCTGGATCTCAAAGCGGTTTCTATCGCCGGCCAGCGGTGGATGAAATATTTGAAAAAAAAATCCAAGGCCACCTGTTCGAATTGTGGCAAAAGGCTCAATAAAAAGGAACATTTCTTATCCGATTTTTATATCGGAGGTTTTGCTTTGGCCGAGTGTGATGCTATTTTGACGAGGGACCGCGGCATATATAAAAAATATTTCCAGGATTTACCTGGTTACGAACCGCTTTCAGGTAACGTTTAAAAAGGAGTTTACAAATGGGATTGTACGATATGACTTTTTACGATCTGATCTGCCAGCACGCCAAAACCTACCGGAATCGGGATGCTTGGCACGAAGCCGATGATGGCAGCACCCTGAATTTTTCCGAATACAAGGACCGCGTGGACCGGCTGGCGTGCGGTTTGCAAAAAGCGGGAATCCAAAAAGGTGACCGTGTGGGTGTGCTGGGGAAAAACAGCCTGGAATACTTTCTTGTATACGGTGCCGCCGCCGCCCTGGGAGCGATCGTGTTGCCCATCAACTGGCGTCTGTCGGCTGATGAAGTGGTCTTTAATTTAAACGATTGTACCCCCGTGGCCCTCTTTGTCGATCCGGAATATCAACCCCTGATCGATGAAAATAAAGAACGCCTGTCGTCGCTCGGGCACTTCTTCGGACTGATGCCCAAAGGTGATAAATATACAACCATCGAATCCTTGATGGACAATGACGGTGTTTTCACGCCGGAAAAAGTCAGCGGTGAGGATGGATTTGTCATTATTCATACCGCGGCTGTGGCCGGCCGGCCCCGGGGGGCATTGCTCAGCCATGGGAATGTGCTCTGCGCCGACATGCACCTGATGCACCTGTTCGGTCTATGCTGCGAAGATGTTCATTTGAACCTTTTGCCGCTGTTTCATGTGGCTGGTTTATTCATGGCGATGAGCAGTTTTCATGCCGGGGCCCTCAGTATCAACATGATCAAGTTCGATGCCCCCCGGGCGGTTGAGCTTATTGCCAAGAAAAATATTTCCCTGATGTTTGATTTTTCGCCGATCCTGTCGGCGATTCTGGAAGAGCAGGAAAAAACCGGGACCGATATCCGCTCCCTGCGCGCCGTGCTGGGCATCGAAACCCCGGAGACAATCGAGGCGTATCAAAACCGCACCGGCGGCTGCTTTTATTGTTTGTACGGCCAGACTGAAACCAGTGCCCTGGCCACTCTCGGCCGCTATAATGATCGCCCCGGTTCGGCCGGACGGCCGATTGCCCTTTCCCGGGTCGACCTTTTCGACGATAATGATGACCCGGTGGCCGAGGGCGAGGTGGGCGAGATCGTTATGCAAGGTCCCATGGTGTTTAAAGGGTATTGGGGCCTGGACGAGGAGAATGAAAAGACGTTTCGCAACGGCTGGCATCATACCGGCGACCTGGGTCGTTTCGATGCGGATGGATTTCTCTGGTTTGAAGGGCGCATGCCGGACAAGGAATTGATCAAACCGGGGGGCGAAAATGTCTACCCTGCCGAAGTGGAAAAGGCGATCTGTGAACATCCGGCGGTGGAAGCAGCGGTGGTGTTCGGGGTGCCCGACCCCAAATGGAAAGAAGCCATCTGCGCGGTTTGCCGGCTGAAACCGGGTGAAACCCTGTCCGAAAAAGCGTTGATTTCGTTTGTGGGGGATCGCATCGCCCGGTATAAAAAACCCCGCCACGTGGTATTTACGGACGAGATGCCGCTTTTGAAAGACGGTTCGCCCGACAGGACCAAGGTAAAGGAACGATACAAAGACCAGTTTGATACCGACGTGTGAGGAATCCTATAATCCAAAATCCCATCTATAATCTATTTAATAACCCCGCCTAAGGTCCGATCTTCCCGCCATCGGCGGGATTGCGCGCCTTTTTATCCCCGTTTATAACGGGAGACCTCGGACCTGATCCGAGGTTTTGAAATGAATTCTGAGCAAATACTCACTCAATATAACTTGACATGAAGATGAACTTATCGTAATTGATTTTGATAAGCCAATCCAAACGGATCAGGAGCAAAAAATATCCGATGCTGAATCAAACCGCCATTTATGCGATCCGGGCAATGGGATTTTTAGCCCAACAGGATACGGAAAAACCTGTTTTGTCATCAACCATTGCTTCTGAAATGAAGATTCCACGAAATTTTCTATCCAAGATCCTCAATCGACTGGCTCAGGCCGGGTTGATCCTGACCACCCGCGGCAGGGGCGGCGGAGTTACGTTATCCCGTCCGAAGTCGGATATCCTTCTTTACGAGGTCGTCAATCTATTCATGAAGGTGGATGATTACAAACTATGTTTACTGGGCATGAACAATTGCGACGGCAGCTGCGGTCTTCATTTACGCTGGCGGATTATATCGGAACAGTTTGAAAAAATGCTGAACAAAACCACCATAGCTCAAGCGCTATAATTGATCGTTACTCACGCCTGTAAAGTGATTGGCGTATAG
>JAOZUU010000006.1 GCA_029938515.1 Desulfobacterales bacterium
TTTTCCCGGGTCGCAAACTTGGCGACTTCGGCGTTATCGATATTTATGTCTATGGAAGTATCGTCCATAATCCTAATTTGGATAAACCGTAAAAAATAGCCACAAAGGAACTAAGACACAAATAATAAGTGGTTATTATAATTAAACTTCGTGTCCTGGTGTCTTGGTGGCGAAAATATTTTATCGACCCTTTCCTTTGATCAGCAGCAACGTATTGCCGATAACACTCAAGCTGCTTAACAGCATGGCACTCACGGCCACCAGCGGTGTCAGCAACCCGCTCATGGCAATGGGGATGCTGATGATATTGTAGAGAAAGGCGCCGATGAAATTCTGTTGAATTTTCCGGTTTACCTTTTTGGCCAGTTCAAGAAAATCCAGGACCTGGCGCGGATCACCCCGCATCAGGGACACATCCGCTACCTCTTTTCCCAGCAAGTGACCACCGTGGACGGCCAGCGCCAGGTCCGATTGCGCCAGGGCCGGCGCATCGTTGATACCGTCTCCCACCATGGCCACGACATGTCCGTTTTTCTTCAGATCCCGGACAAACTCGGCCTTGGCTGTCGGCAACATCCCGCCAAGGGATTTGCCGATGCCGATGTTACGACCGATTAATCGGGTAGTTCGATCTCCATCACCGGAAATCAGGGCCGTGGCATACCCCTTGATATGGAGGGTTTTGATCGTCTCGGCGGCACCATCCTTGACGCGATCACCAAATTCAAACACTGCCGCCGGAGCATCATCAATCCCCATATAAACCCGTGAGGTATTCTCATCATTTGATTCATCAATGGGTGCATCAATGAATGCTTGATTTCCACTATCTGTTGAAAATACCGGCCGCAAAAGATCCCATGAGCCTAGTTTTATTTTTTTCCGGTCAAAATAGCCGGTCACACCATTATCACAAACCGAAATATTTTGAACGCTCTCGGGAGAAATACGTTGTGCCTTGGCATACCGTTGAATGGCCAGGGCGATGTAATGGTCCGATTCTATTTCAAGGCCTGCGGCCAAAGCCAATATATTCTCTTTCGAAAACGGTTCGCGAATGACGACCCGAATCAGTTCCCATTGCCCGTGGGTGATGGTTCCGGTTTTATCAAAAACGAAATCACTTAAGCGATCCGTCCGTTCAAAGCAGGAAAAATCCCGGATCAGCATTCCGTTTCGGGCCGATACGGTGATGCCGGCGATACGGGCCAGAGGGATGGCGATTCCCAGGGCGCAAGGGCATGAAATGACCAGGACCGTTACGGACCGGATAACCGCATCTTCAATCGATATTCCGGACAAAAGACAGATGATCCCGGCACAAAAGGCCAGCAAAATGACACCGGGGACAAACCATTGCAGTATCCGGTCGGTCTTTCCTTCCAGGGGTGTCCTTCGCTCCAGCGAATTTTCCATGATGCTGATCATCTGGCCCAGGATCGATTCCTCACCGATCCGGCGAGCCTTGACTTTCAGATCACCCTTGATCACGGAAGATCCGCTGCGAATCATGTCACCGGGCTTTTTTACCACCGGGCGGGCTTCGCCGGTCAATGACGATTCGTCCAATACACCCGTTCCTTCCATTACAATTCCATCTGCCGCCACGATCTCATCTGCTTCAACCCTGAACAGGTCCCCGCGCCCAAGCTGCTTAATCGATACATAGCGGCCCTGGGAATCGCTTTCGGACCATATTTTGACTTTCTTGGGTTTTAACGAAAAAAAGCTGTCCAGATCCTTCAGCACCTCATCTTTGGCCTTGGTTTCGAGTGTCTTGCCCAGCAGGACCAAGGTAATCAACATGGCGGCGGTATCAAAATATAGATGCAAACTCCCCATCGTGAAATTATAGGTACTATATAAATAAGTAATAGATGATCCCACGCTGATTAAAGTCTCCATTCCAAATGTGGCCGTGGTAAAACTGGATAGCGCCCGTTGATGGATTTTGGTTCCGCCATAAAAGAAGACAATACTGGCCATTATAAAAATTGGCCATGAAATCATGCGGATCTCATTTTTTGATAATTCGGTAAAAAAACCGGAATAAAGGGCAAAGGACAGCATCATGATATTCAAGGTAAGGAAAGCGGATATGGCAAATCGAAGGAATTCTTTCCTTTTCCAGGCGGATGCGGAGTCATCGTCGTCGGGTTCAACCCCGTAACCCAATTGCCGAATGGTCGTGGCAATTTTTTCCGGCGATGTCCGGACCGGATCGTATTCACACCGGACCCGGTCTGTTGAAAAATAGCAGGCGGCACTGAACACGCCGGCGTTTTTTTTCATCGTTTCCTCAATGACCCAGGCACAGGCCGGACACCACATCCCGCTGACATTTAAATATAGCGGCAGTCTGTTCGGGCCTGAGGTTGAATGCGGGTCTGTTTCAACCGGGGTGCGGGTGAAGCATGACGCATCAGCTGTTGGTGAGACCGAATCGCGGGTTTTTTTCGCAAGGTCGGATTCCGAACGGGGAATGATGCCCATCGCCTGGCATTTTTTAAACAACTCGGTTGTCTGAAAATCGGCTGGATCGACTGAATCCGTTGCCTCCATCAGGATGCGGAATACCTGTTTGCATCCCTGACAACAAAAAAAGTAGGTTTGATCACCTGAAGCAAGCGGGAAGGAACCTAACCGCAGAGGAAGCCCGCACAGATCACAGGAGGCGTTGGGAAGGTTCTTCAATTACTTTTTTGACGAGACCCCAATGATTTTACATAGGCAACGATCCGCCAGCGATCATTAACATCAATGGTGGTGGCCAAGGGCGGCTGCCGTCCGTCGGGTATGCCGAAACTAATCTCTTTGAACAGGCTTCCCTCGGATCGACCCTGTACCTTGGCCGCCTGTAAATCCATCGGTAACGGTGCGAAACTTTGACCGACGGTCCCGTTGCCGTCATGTTTTTTTCCGTGACACTGGGCGCAATAGGTAAAATATGCTTTCCGGCCCAAATCTATATTATTAGGGGCGGTTAAATCCAGTGGTGATCGTAAATCTTCCGCGGGCATGGCGGCATGGATTGCATCACCGCCCGTAAAGGGTACAATGCCGGATGTCATCACCGGTATCGGTGCTTCATGGGGCCGAATGCCGGGGGTCTCCCACATCCGGCCGTATTTAAAATGGTCGTCATAATAGGTCAGGCCGACATAAGCGGCCGACAAGACGACTGTCAGTACCACTGCCAATAAGGCCAGGTTCTTCATCTATTCCCCTTTGGCGCCCCGTATATGTTGCGGATAGGGCAATTTCTCATAGATGGCATAGGGCGACTGGGACGGCACATCGGCAACGGGCCGGTAATCCCAAGTCGGCTGTCCCCGGTCCCCGATCACAAAGAAAGCATAAAACGCTTTAGCTACAACAAATAGAACCAGGAGACAAACAACGACCCAGGTCTTGAGGGCCGATTCATTTAACACATCGTGTGTCATTTTATATTTTTACCTCGAATATTCCGATGGACAGGATATAAAAAAATCCCCAGAGCACCGTCCCGACAATGACCAGAACCATGGCCAGGGGAAACGGTGCGTCTCGATCCTCAATACCATCCGGGAAGCGATAACAGATTTCAGTTTTTCGCTTTTCTGAATGTCGGGTGATAAAATGGGATTGCCCCAGAAACAATCCCAACAGGATAATAAATATCAGGGTCGGGAATAAACAGATAATGATATGCTGGAAATTTAGAAGATCATAAAAACGCATAATGGATCCTTTTTACGATAGTCCTTAGTATTACTTCCCATGCAACAAGGCAGCGATCAACACTGCCGCGCTGGCCCCCAGTCCGGCAATGGCCAGTAAAAATAAAGCATACGTTTCCAGGCGATTGAACCGCGATGTTTTTGGTGCCGAGACATTCAATTCCTCCGTCAACGGCAAGAACCTGGCGCGCTGCTGGTTTTTAAATTGACCGGTTTTGATCGCCCAGATTAAAACCACCAGGCTAATGGCAAAACCGACGGTGATGTAACTGATAAAATACGGGAAATACATTTCTTTTTAGTTTTATGAGTTCAATGAGTTTTATGAGTTCAATGAGTTTTATGAGTTCAATGAGTTTTGTTTTTTCTAAGATAATTGGCCAGCGATAATGTCATTCGGGAAATTTCATCGCATTGGTTATATAACTCATCGAAGGTCTCTTGGTTAATATAGTTTTGATCTAAAGCCAAGTAAAGATGAGACTGAGTTTCAGCGGCTGATCCATGCGAATAGTTAAGGAAATTGGCAAATTCCTGGTTGGATCGTCTACCAAAGCCCTCCGCAATATTTGCCATTACGGATATTGCCGACCTTCGAACCTGGTGCTGAAGGTCAAAATCTTTTCCAAATCTACTATAACTTGACACCTTATAGACCCTATTCACTAACTCTCTCGCCTTTTGCCACGCTTCAATATCCTCAAACCGTTCAATTTTCCCCACAACCCACTCCCACCAACCATCAACTCCCCAAACTCTCTACAACTCTCTCCAAACTCTCTAAACTCCCTCAACTCTCTCCAACTCTCTAAACTTTTTCAAGGCTCATAAGCCGCATCAATACCTTTAGGTTCCTCATCGGCATCGGTCTGGTTAATAAAATTGACGGCGACATAATTGCCTACATCCCAAATCTTTTCCGATTCCAGCTCACGTTTAAAATAAGGCATGGCCGTGCCGGTAATGCCGTTCATGATCTGGTAATATAAAATACCGCCGCTGATGCCCCGGTCTTTTAAAATTGTGAAATTCAAGGGCGGCGGATAGAGATATTGCTGGGCCGGTCCCATGCCATCCCCAATGGGGCCATGGCAGCCAAAACAGAAATCCTGATAGATTTTATGTCCCCTGGCCAGCCCGGCCGCACTGGTTGGATAGGGATTGGGAATGTTTCGCCACCCTTCGGGTATCAGTTCATGCAGCCATCTTACATTGGCTTCGGGTCCGGCTTCATAAGCTTTAATGGATGCTTCCTTCCAAAATTTTTGCCGCTTCATCCGCTCATCAGCATTTTTTAATCCCAGGCTCTGTACATAGTTTGTCAGCCGTTCGATATTCTCCGTGCCGAGAAAGGCAAAGGCCGGCATAATGGACAGCGGCCGGGTATATCTGGGGTTGATGAAATGAGCGGTCTGCCAGTCGTCCGGGTGCTCGCCTCCCTCCTGGGAAAGATCGGGGCCCGTTCGCTGGGAACCGAGAAGGATGGGATGATCCTGGACATAATCTCCTGCCTGGGCGATCCGTTCCGCACCCAGGCCCCAATCAATGACGCGAATGGACTGGCTGTGACAGTAGACACACCCATTGGCGATATAGATATCTCGGCCGGTGGCCTCTTCATCCGATCGGAGTCTGAAAATTTCCGACGGGGTTATTTTATTGGTATGGAAATACGGTAAAATCACGACGGCAAACACCACGGCGGCGAGAATCATCAGGCTGCCGAACACCACCGCTTTGAAGGTCATCTTCATGAGGCTGCTTCTCTGGTATTAAAAAACAGGGTTGCAAGGATATTAAACAACCCGATCAGGGCCGAAACGAATACCATTAATCCCAGGGCGGCCCGGGTGACATAGTACGGATGAATCTCCGGCAGGATTCGATAAACCACTTCCCCATTCAGCCAGGCATTTCCCTGGATCAGGCCCGCGATGGTCAGGACCACGGTAAAACCGACCATGCCGATTAAAACCAGCCAGTATTGTAAATCGGCCAAAAACCGGCTGTAGAGCGGTTTGCGGGTAATGTAAGGCAGAACATAATAAATGCCGCCCAGCGTGATCATGCCTGCAAACCCCAGCACCCCGATATGGGCGTGTCCCACCACCCAGTTATTAAAATGGGTGACCCGCTGAACATCGGGAAGCGCCATCATGGACCCCTGGATACTGACAAAAAAGTACATGATGGTGCCGGTAAAAACAAATTTTCCGCCGATATCGGCATGAATCTCGCCCAATTTTCCCCTGGCCGTAAACCAGATGTTAATCAGAAAGGCCATGACCGGAATCACCATGGCGATGCTATCCACAATGGCGATCACCTTCAGCCAGGTGGGGACCGGTACCTGTAGGAGATGATGGGTGCCGATATGCGTATAAACCACTAGAAGCGCCCAAAAACCCACCAGGGAAAGGGTATGACTGTAAAGTGGCGCCCGGCATACCCTGGGGATCACGTAATAGGTAACCCCGGCCGCTAAGGGCGTCAGCAAAAGACCAAATACATTGTGGCCGTAAAACCATAATAGAATCGCGTCGGGAATTCCCACCAGAGCGCCGCTGTTGGGCCGCCAGATGACATTGCCGAGGGAGTAAGTGGTGGCGGTTAAAATAACGCCGGCCAGGACATACCAGACGGAAACATAAAGCACCGGCTCCTGGCGATTTTTAACGGTCATGACCAGGTTAATAAAAACCAGGGCAAATGCAATAACCACCATTATATCGATGGGCCAGATCAATTCGGCGTACTCCCGGCCCTGGGTATAGCCCATACAAAGGCTGATCACCACCGCCACCAGAGCGACGTTCCATGCGATCACGGTGACAACGCCCAGCTTCTCACTGTAAATTTCGGTCCGCAGCAGCCGCGGCACATAGTAAAAAGCGGCCCCAAGCAATCCCGGTGTAACGAAACCAAACAGTACAATATTGATATGAACCGGCCGGATACGACCGAAAACAAGCCATCCTATATTTTCCGTCAGGTCCGGTGCCATCAATTCAGTGGCGCCGAGCAGCCCCATAAAGGTGCCCACAACCATCCAACACGCCGATGTCAGGGTAAATCCTTTGGCGGTGGCATGAGATTGAATCTTATCGTCAATTGCCGCGGTCAATACAGTTTCTCCCCTTTTTCTTTTTCGTTGTGACATCTTATGAAAAATAGCGCTGATGGCTAAGTAAAAAGGCCATATACAAGGCGTCGAGTTTTTTCAGGGGCGAGGGCCATACACAAGGTATGCCGAGTGTCTGAAAAAACACGACAACGCCGTAGATGGGACTTTTGACGACGCCATCAATTATGGCACGCCAACCAGCAGTCAAGATTGGCTTTTTTAGCTTTATGACAAGTGATACAAAAACCCATTTTAAAACTTTCACCCTTCAGGCGATCCATCGTTTCAATGGGGCCATGGCATTCCCCACAGGCAATCTCTTTTTTAATATGACGCTGGTGGTTGAAAAATACATGTTCCGGCAGATAAAAAACCTTCTTCCACGGTGTGGGGGTCCCGGTGTTAAAATACATGTGTTCTTTTTGAATTTCAGGGTGGTTGGCGATGATATATTTGTGGCAATACAGGCATTTTTCCACCGGGGGTATCCCCGGGTGAATCGAACGGTCCACATACGAATGACAAAATTGACACTGGATATCCTTGATCCCCGCATGAACCCGATGGCTGAAGGCGATCGGCTGGGCCGCACCGATATCGGTGGCCGGCGGAATATAGAAATAAAAAAGAAAACCGATCACAGAGACAACGATCAATCCCACCCAGAAAATCAACTGGGTATCTTTAACCCTTTTGTGAGAATTGTTTTTTTCAGTGATCGAAGGGGTCATCTCTTTTCCGCCGATGGTTCAAATCGTTTCAACTCCGGAAATTCATCCAGAAAATACACCACTGCAAAAATCATCAGTCCAAAAAATCCCAGCGTAATAAAACCGTCCAGCAACCCTATCGGTAATGTTTCACTCCCGTGGCTGATGGCCGGACCGACAAGCAGAAGATGTTCGAACCAGATGCCGATAAGAATGACGGTCACCAGAATCATCATGAATTTGGGTTTGGTTTTTACGTTTTTATTTAGCAAAATGAAAAATGGGAGTACAAAGCAAACGATAAGCACGCCCCAGGCCAGAAAATTCCAGGGGGACATCATGGTTCGCTCAATCACATAGGCGGTCTCTTCGGGGATGTTGCCGTACCAGATGACCACGAGCTGAACATAAAAGAAATCGGCCCATAACAGACAAAAGGCGAAAAAGAGTTTCCCCAGATTGTGGAAATGCGACAACGTCAGCCCGGATGAATCTCCCTGGGTCAGGTAAATTACGGCGGATAGGATGATCAGCCCGCCCAGCCCCACGTAAAATGCCTTGATGAATTGATATGCACCGAAAAGAGTTGAGACCCAATGGGGATCCAGGGCCATCACCAGGTCATACCCGATAAGGGAAAGGACACAGGCAAAGGCCAGGGCGTAAAGCACGCTGAAAGTACTCATCCGTTGCCGGACCCGCTTAACATCCGGATTGGCTCCCATCTTTTGATCGAGAAAAGATCGCAGCCGCCCGCCCGCTGATTGCCGACTTGTTTTTAATTGTAAGGCGCAAAAAAGGTAGGCAAATCCCAACCCGTACAGAATTAACAATGCGACACCATCCCTGAAAAATAGAAAGGGTACGTTGAGCCAGACTTCTTTGCCGTGAAGGTCCATGTGCAGCCAGGGAAACACATACGATTTTCCCAAAAAAAGAATCAGAAAAAGCCCAAAGGAAATCGGGAAAAAAGCGGCAAAGACTTCGGATAAATTGGTGAGCGGACCGCTCCACTTGGCCTTGGTCAAGTGCATGATCACGGAGAATAGAAGTCCTCCCTGGGCGATGGCCGACCACAGCAGGAAATTGATCAAATACGCCTGCCATGCCCGTTCGGGATGGTCTCCGGCCGCCTGAATCACGAAAGCCAGAAACCCCAGAGCAATCAGAACGGTCCCGAGAATGACCAGGCGTTTATTTTTCAACGATAGCATCGGATGATTTACCTAACTAATATTTTCGTCACCAAGACACCAGGACACGAAGTTTAATTATAAACCAGCTATTATTTGTGTCTTAGTGTCTTTGTGGCTATTCTCTCCGGTTTATCCGGGGCGGGTTCATGGATTCCCTGCCGACGTTGATGGTTCAAAAACCCGCGTAATCCCGCCTTTTTCCTTGAAATACGTAATCAATTGACTTTTCTCGGCTTCAGGGCAGGCGGCCAGTACCCCGAAATGATCTCCCGAGCACCGGGGATCGTAGACATCCAGGCCCTTATAATCCGGTAGTCCGCCCTGGGTCAGTAAACCGATGACATTTCCGAGCACCGCGAAAAGAATGGTGAATTCAAACCCCACGATCACAAAAGGAACCAGCGCAATCACCGGTTTGCCGCCCACAATGAGGTTCCATTTGGCCGCGGTGAACATCGCCAGTGCGAATCCCAGGAAAAAACCGATGATGCCGCCGACCAGGGTAAAGTAGCCCACCTTGCTTTTTTTGAGATTCAAGGCATCGGAAAGTTTGTGGCTCGGGACCGGGCTATGAACCTGTTTCAAATGCCACGGCGTTTTTTTGAGGGCCGTAATCGCCGAAGCGGCCCGGTCTTCATCGGTAAAAAGCCCCATGACTTGACATTCAGCCCCCATGACTTTCTCCTTGGACGAGAACTTCTTTATTTTCCGTCATCGATACCGACGGCATGTGTTTGACAAACAGGATAAACAGGAAAAAGAAAAGACTGAAACTGCCCACCATGATACCCATCTCCACAACGGTCGGCCAGTAAAGCCCCCAGGCGTGAGGCATGAAATCATGGGCCACGCTGGAAATAATGATCACAAACCGCTCGAACCACATGCCGATATTGATAAAAATCGAGATTACGAATAGCCAGATGATCGATCGCCGGATCCGTTTTAGAAAAAGAAACAGCGGTATGATGGTGTTACAGATCACCATGATCCAGAATCCCACCCGGTAATGTCCCAGGGCGCGCCATTTGAAGATCGCGATTTCAACACTGTTGTGGCTGTACCAGGCGATGAAAAACTCCGTGCCATAGGCAAACCCGACGATGAGACCCGTAAAAATAATGGTTTTGGCCACATTCTCCAAAACGTCCAGGGTGATGATCTTTTCGTAGCCGA
Organism: Desulfobacterales bacterium; assembly: GCA_029938515.1. Taxonomy (GTDB): domain Bacteria; phylum Desulfobacterota; class Desulfobacteria; order Desulfobacterales; family QNYZ01; genus QNYZ01. The sequence continues at coordinate 9,929 of JAOZUU010000006.1, forward strand.
AAATTTTTCTGAGTGGAATCATCAGGGTCAACACCATGGCCAGACCCGAGTGGATGGCACCGGCGACGAAATAGGGGGCAAAGATTGTCGTATGCCAGCCGGGAACAACCCCCAGGGCAAAATCCCAGGATACGACGCTGTGCACCGAAATCACCAGGGGCGTGGCCAAGGCGGCAAAGAAAAGATATCCCCGCACATAATGTCGCCACTGCTCCATTCGCCCTGTCCATCCCATGGAAAGGATCGTGAATATTTTTTTACGCAGCCCGGTGGATCGGTCCCGCACTATGGCCAGATCCGGCAACAGCCCGGTATACCAGAACAGGGAACTCACGATGAGGTAGGTACTGATGGCCACCACGTCGAACATCAGCGGCGATTGAAAATTCGGCCAGAGGGTCCGCTGGTTGGGATACGGAAGCATATAGAATACCATCCAGGCCCGCCCCAGGTGGACAAAGGGAAACAGACCGGCGGTACATACGGCGAAGACGGTCATGGTTTCCGCGGCCCGGGCAATCGGGTTGCGCCAGCCCGCCCGGAACAAATGTAAAATAGCCGAAATCAGGGTCCCGGAATGGGCGATTCCCACCCAGAAGACGAAATTGATCAGATAGGTTCCCCAGGCCACCGGGTTATTCTGTCCGCCGACGCCGATACCGATAAATATCTGATAGATCCAGCAGGCAAGTCCGCCGAGGATCCCGGCGGCCAGCAATGCTACCGTAAACCAATAGGCCCCGGTAGCCGGACGTAGTGTGTCCAGGACGGTTTGATCGATTTTGGCGTAGGTTAACTCGGACATATCAAATACTCACGGATTCAGGAAAACTCCTGAACCACTTTTTTAAGGTAAATGACGGCCGGTTTGGTATTGATGTATCCCATGGCCTGGTAAGCGCGCCGGTTCTGGGTCAACATCCTCACCTGGCTGTTCACATCCATGAGGTTGCCGAAGGTCAGGGCACCGGTGGGACAGGTCTGAACACAGGCCGGAATAACCTCCCCGTCTTTAATGTCCCTTTTTTCATCCTTGGCCACACCATGAGCCACCTTGATGCGTTGAACACAGAAAGAGCACTTTTCCATCACTCCTTTACTTCGAACGGTCACATCGGGATTGAGCTGGAGATTCAGCGGTTCCGGCCATTCCCATTCAAACCAGTTAAACCGCCTGACCTTATACGGACAGTTCTGGGAGCAAAAGCGAGTCCCGATGCACCGATTGTAGATCTGGTTATTTATTCCCTCCTTGGAATGATGAGGGGCATACACGGGGCAGACCGGTTCACAGGGTGCATTATCGCAATGCTGGCACATCATGGGAAAGAAGGTGATTTTTTCCGGATTTTCCGGATCATGGTAGCGCTCCACCTGTAACCAGGCCATTTCCCGCCCCTCGATGATCCGGTCTTTCCCCACAATGCCGATGTTATTCTCCACATAGCAGGCCGCCGCGCAGGCCGCGCAACCAATGCATTTATCCAGATCCACGACCATGGCCCAGCGATAATTCTCGTGGCCATGGGGCGGATAGAAATCTCTTTTGGGATCGTATCCTTCCGGCAAGGGGAGGGTGAAGGGAAAACCTTCCATGGTCAACGATTCTCCATGGCCGGTTTTTTCATCGTCATTTTTGATAACCTGATCCAGGGGGACCGATAATGCGATTTTACGCCCATGCTGAATCCGGCTGCCATCAGTATGCGCCAGAGGTATGGTGTCACCGGTACCGGTGAAATCCGTTACGATGATAGAAAATACCGGGGCTCCGGTGTGGTCATCCGTTTTTGTTGACAGCAGGGTGAGCGGGTTGATTCCCACATTTTCAGCATATCTTCCGAAATGGCGATGTCCCTGCCCCATGCCCATCACTAACACACCGGTTTTTACCTGGCGGGTCTCATAGGCGATGGTCTCGACGCGTCCGTAGCGGGTCTTGATTTCCACTCCTTCGCCATGGCCGGTTCCCGCCGCCTTGAGGGTCTCGGGATGACCCAGCACAGGGGTCTGCCAGGCCACTTTGGTCAATGGATCCGGTATTTCACACAGCCAGGGCCGGTTGGCGCCCCGGCCGTCAAAAAACCGGATGGAGGGCACGGCCGCAAATATCGGTTTGGCCGGATCCGCTTCGACAGTATCCGCAACTGTTTTAAAAAGACCAGCGACGCTCTCCAGCAACCGTGGACGCGTAACCGCTTGGGAGACCGCTGAAAATACCCCGCCGGCTTGAAGGGCTTTCAACCACCCGTTTTTTTCCTTCACAATCCCCCTGGAATGCAGCCGTGTCATCACCCAGGCTTTGTAATCGGAGACAGGCTGGTCATCCTTAAAAGCGACATCCAGCATCAGGTCACCGATATGCGGTGCCTCGGTCAAACGTCCCATGGCAGGTTGAAGGGTGGAAATAATTCCGTTTTTACCGCTGTACTCATCCCAGGATTCGAGCGAGAGGCTCACCGGGAAAATCAGATCGGCCAAGGCAGTGGTGTCATCCATGAAATTGGAAAAAGACACCACGAACAGCCGGTCGTCGGTCAGGGTTTCTTTAACCCCGCTATCGTGGGGAAGGGCGTACACCGGGTTGGCATTATGGATAAAAAGCAGTTTGGCGGCATCGGCGCTTAAAGATTTGAAAAAATCGAGAACTTCTGATCGCCTGGCCGACCGCTCGACTCGATGTCGATGATCAAAATCGAAAAGTGCGAGGTCCGGGTCCAGGACAAGGTTTAGCATATTGGCCGCCAGATCGGCCTGAAAGGCACCGCCTCCGGCACCGGTACCGAGAATCAAGGGCGTTTTGGCTTTTAATACGTGGGATTTTAAGGTTTCAAAATCTTTTGGATTGATACCTGCCATGCGAGCCGTCGCTTGCGCGGTGTACCCTTCGGATGCATCCCGCAAGGATTGGACGAGGGATTGGGGAAGACCGGATCCCCGGCCCTGCTCAAGGGCCGCCTTGATCAGCCCCATGACGACGGCAGCCTCTTTACCGGGGTCACAGGCAATCCAGCGATCGGCATTGGCACCGGTGAGAGACTGATAAGGGCTGATATGAAAAAAGATCCCCTTCTTTTCCGTTTTCACGGCATGCATGGCCTTAAACTGCCAGGCGTATTCCACCGGAGACAACCAGGTTTCCAAAAAATCGGCCCCCAGGGAAACCAGGCAATCGGCCTTGTCCATACGATAGGATGGCAGGCCGTCAATACCGAAGGCTTCACGGTTCGCCGTCTTTAGTGTTTCGTATGCCAACGGCTCGAATGCGATCGGATCTTTAGATTTAAATTGTTCCAGGCAGCGGGTAAACAAGGTCATCTGGCTGTCACCGACAAGCTCAGTGATCATACGAACCTTGTCGGAGCCGTTTTGAACGGCCTGGATCGTTTTTTCCTGAATAAGGGAACGGGCCTGGGAAAACGAAATCGGCTGCCATTGGCTATTTTTTTTCTGGCCGTTTTTCTTCAGCAAGGGGCTTTTGATCCGGTCTGGATTATAAATGCCCTGGACAACGGCCTGGCCCCGGATGCACAACTTTCCCCGATTGATGGGATGCAGGGGATTCCCTTCGACCTTGATCACCCGGCCTTCCCGATTTTTAGCGATAATACCGCATCCCGCCGGGCATTCCCGGCACGTGGAGGCATACCAGGTGGGTGACCCGGTCACCATGTCGGCGGGTGCCTGCACCAGGGAAAAAATGGTTTTATCCGTTTCGGACGTGCAGGCCGATGCCGCAAAAGAAAGGCTGCCCATGCCGGCAAGCTTGAGAAAGTTTCGGCGTTTCATCAGCTCTCTGTTTTACGATATACAAAAAACGCTAAGGGTCTTACCGCTTAAGCCACTTGAAATGATTTGGGAATAAAAAGACACACCCTCGTTGCTACAATGTGTCAGCGCTTGTTCTCAATTAGCCAAAAGGGGCGCATGCTGTCAAGGAATAAATTGGTCTTGAAAAAAAAGCATATCAGAGTCTTGATCCAGTACGGATAACTATTTCAGTGACAGGGACACCCCTGTAGAGACCTGAATTTTTAAAAGTCACACTTGGGCCGACAGACTTCCTGTGCCCAAAATCATCACAATTCTGCCGGGTTGAAGAGAAATATCGTCTTGACAATACAGCCGTTTTTCGATATCTAAATAGCTTGGTTGGTTTTTCAAGGGCAACTTATTTGATGCATTCGGTTGCCTGGTTACCGCACCCCATTTTAAATTTCCCTAATTTTGATTTCGAAATGGGAATTAAAATAACTTTAACTTGAACGGAGGAAAATTGAGATGGGTGGTCTGGCTTCTTTCTTGATCGGAATCGCAGCGCGCCGCAGTGCCGGCCGCTTTGAAAAGGCCGTTCGCGATCCGGTCGCCGCGCAGAACCAGCGGCTCCAGGAGATGATGGAGCGAAACCGGGATACCGAGTACGGCCGTGAATATGGATTCGCCCGTATTCGGAGCTTTGAGGACTACCGCAAAGCGGTTCCGATCGTCACCTACGAAGACATCCGCGAGCGAATCGACCGGGTGACCTTGGGCGAAAAGAACGTGCTCACCGCGGAAGATCCCGTTCTCTTTGCCCAGACCTCCGGCACCACGGGCAAGCCGAAGTACATTCCGGTAACCCCCACGTGTCAAAGCGGTGGTGGTATGACGACCTGGTTGCACTACTCACGCCGGGATCATCCGAAAATATTCCGGGGCAAAAGCCTGACGATCGTCTCCCCCGCCATCGAGGGCTATACCGAAGGCGGCCTCCCCTATGGTTCGACCAGTGGAATGATCGTCAAGGAGATGCCCTCGATCGTACAATCGGCCTATGCCGTTCCCTACGATGCCTTCGAGATCAAGAATTATGAGTCCAAGTACTACACCCTCCTTCGACTCAGTCTCGACGAGAACGTGACCTTCCTCGCCACGGCCAATCCTTCCTCGATCCTCAAGCTTGCCGAGATGGCGGACAGGCACGCCGACACACTGATTCGAGATATTCAGGATGGCACCCTCGATCCCAAGATCGATGTCTCCGGTGAGATCCGACGCGCCCTCCAGGGGTGGCTCCACAAGAACCCCCAACGTGCGCGCTTTCTCGAGCAGGCCCGTGCGCAGCGCGGCGGCCGCCTCTTGCCGGCCGACTACTGGAAAGAAATGGCTCTACTGGGTTGCTGGAAGGGCGGCACCGTCGGTGCCTATATCAAACGTCTCCACGAATGGTACGACCCCGACCGCAAGGGGATGCTGCCCACGCGGGACATGGGCTACCTCTCCTCCGAGGCACGGATGAGTATCCCGATTTCCGACGAGGGTGCCGGAGGCGTGCTGACCGTTCACCACAACCTCTTCGAGTTTGTGGACGCACAGGAAGTCGAAGATCGCCCCGATAAGAGCGCAACCTGGGGATTGCAGGGTATCAGCGATCTCGAGCTCGGCCACGAGTACTTTGTCTTCATTACCACGCCGGGAGGCCTTTACCGCTACGACATCAACGACGTCATTGAAGTCGTCGGCGATTATCGGGGGACTCCCCAGGTCGTGTTCAAACGCAAAGGGCGCGGCATGACCAATCTGACCGGCGAGAAGGTCTCGGTCAATCAGATCATTGACGCCATTGAAATGACCGCATCGACGGTCGAAATTCCGGTCTCCCATTTCCGGACCGAGCCCGATCTCGAAAGTTCGCGTTACGTCTTCAAGGTCGAATGCGCCACCGAATACCCACGTGAGAAATGGGCCACCTTCCTGAAGACCCTCGACCACCAGCTCGGAGAGCTTAACATCGAGTACAAGGCCAAGCGCGCCAGCGGCCGTCTGGGGGATCCGATCCTGCAGGTCATGAAAGAGGGGTGGTACGATCGGGGCAAGGAAGCCCTCGTGGCAGGCGGCAAGCGGATTTTCCAGGCCAAAACCGTATTGCTCGATTCGAAACTGGGCTACCATCCCGAGCCCGAAGAGACCGTCGTTGAGCTCACCCTGGAGTAGTATTTGAGCAAGTCTGAAAAAGAAAAGCAGCCGGCCCGGGGCGTGGCCACTCATTTCGAGCCCGGAGAGCATCTGGGCGAAGGGGGTATCGCACGGGTTCGCGCCGCCCATGACGACAGTCTCCAACGCATGGTGGCGCTCAAGATCCTGCGCCCGGAGCTGGCCGACGACGGGGACCATCGCGAGAGGTTCTATCGGGAAGCGCAAATCCTCGCCGATCTGGACCACCCGGGCGCCATTCCCGTTTTCGAAGCAGGCACCCTGCCCAATGGGCACTGCTTCTACTCGATGCAAAAGGTTGATGGCAGGACGCTCCAGAAGTTTCTCGATGATCGCTCGAAAGAGGACATCCTGAGCCGGCACAAGACGGCTCATTTCATCGACATCTTTGAACGGGTGTGCCAGACCGTGGCCTTTGCTCACCAACGCGATATCATTCATCGCGATCTCAAGCCCGAGAACATCATGGTCGGCGAGCTCGGCCAGGTTTTTGTTATCGACTGGGGGATTGCCAAACGGCTGGCGACCGAAGACGACGGCGGAGATTCCAAGACTCGCGTGGGCTCGGTCATGGGTACTCCGGCCTATATGTCGCCGGAACAGGCCGAGGGTCGCTCAATTGAAAGCGACCAGCGTACCGATGTTTTTTCCCTTGGGACGATCCTCTATGAGATCCTGGCCGGCAAGCAGCCCTTCCGGGCCGACTCGGCACGGGAGGCCTTCAGCCGAGTGCGGTTCCACGATCCAGACCCGCCGCGAACGCTGGATCGACGAACCAGCCGGACCCTTTCAGCTATTTGCATGAAATGTCTTCACAAGGATCCCTTTCGGCGCTACCCCAGCGCGACCGAACTCACGCAGGATCTGCGTCGCTACCAGGAACATCTGCCGGTTACCGCCATCGATCCGCGTCTTCGCGACCGTCTCTACAATTGGGTACGTCGACGTCCTGCCTGGGCATCTGCTCTGGGCACACTGGCTGTCTTCGTGCTGGCGATTGTCTCTGGTTTCGTTTTTCACGCATCGGTCGAAAACCACATCGTGGGTAATGCCTACGATCAGATCGATGTCTGGCAGGAACAGCGGACGGAACTCGGTCGGGAGATCTCTCGCCTTCGCAAACTCCTGGACAACACCTCACAGGATCCGTCGGCGACTCGGAAAACACTTCATGACCTCCATGCGCGCGACCATGTCCTTTCCGACCTGATTCGCGGCACTGCCCGTGGGATCACGGGCTTGACCATTTACTCGCCCGAGGACCGGGCCGCCTCGATTCTCCGCGACCTGTTCGAGGAGAAGATCAATAGATTGATGACCGAAGACAGGCTTGTCGAAGTCCGTGCCTACCTGGAGTCTCTGAGAGATGTG
>JAOZUU010000252.1:0-3381 GCA_029938515.1 Desulfobacterales bacterium
GCAACTATATCGAGGAATACAATACGCCCGGCAGGACCAGCTATGAGTTTGAACGGAAAGAACATTTGGGCTTCGAACATTTTCTGGTAAAAAAACGGTCATTACAGGACCATCTGCTTTGGCAGCTGATGATGACCGGCCCGGATTCAGCGGCCAAACAAATTGGCAGCCTCATTGTAGGAAATATCAATGCCGATGGATACCTCGACGCTTCTCTGGATGAAATCGCCGAGGCCGGCGACACATCACCGGAGTCGGTTTGGAATGTGCTGGCTTTGATGCAGACCTTTGATCCACCGGGTGTGTGTGCTCGTGATCTGAAAGAAACACTGTTGATTCAAGCTGGGCAACTTGGCCTGGCCAACACCCTGGTGGAAAAAATCATTACCGATCACCTCAATCATCTCGAAAACCGAAACATAATCGCCATATGCCGGGCACTTGGCGTGGATAAAAAAAGAATATTCCAGGCCGTGAAAATAATTCAGAGTCTGGAACCCAAACCCGGCCGGATATTTTCAGACGAAACACCCCAGCATATTATCCCGGATGTGTATGTTTATAAATACGATCAGGAATTCGTCATCCTTTTAAACGATAATGGACTGCCACGCCTGCGGATTAATACGCTTTATCGAAACTGCCTGATGGATGCCAGTAAGGTCTCTGCCAAAGAAAAGGAGTATATCCGTGAAAAACTTCGCGCCGCCACCTGGTTAATTCGCAGTGTTCATCAGAGAAAAAAGACCATCTACCGGGTCATGGAAAGTATCTTGCGGTTTCAGCGGTCTTTCTTTGATAAAGGTGTCAGTCATTTAAAACCGATGGTGCTAAGAGATGTCGCCGATGACATTGAGATGCACGAATCGACCATCAGCCGCGTCACAACGAATAAATATGTCCATACGCCCCAGGGCATTTATGAATTGAAGTTTTTCTTTAACAGCCCCATCAAACGGATCCACGGCGAGGCCGTTGCCTCGGCCAGTGTAAAGAACAAAATCAAACATATTATCGGCGGGGAATCGCCCCAAAAACCTTACAGCGACAAAATAATCAGCCAGCTCTTAAAGAATGACAATATCGATATCGCCAGGCGAACAGTGGCGAAATACCGGGAAATACTAAACATTTTACCATCGAGCAAACGTAAGCAGCTTTCCTGATAAAAGACCGTTGAAAAATGTCATTTTTTATTCAAGTTCAAGAAAGACGAAAAATTTAACCGGGGGAATATTAGGAGGTCTATATGCAAACATCTGTCACTTTTAAAAATATCGACCCTTCGGATCATTTAACCACCTATGTGAGTAACAAATTAAACCGGTTTGACAAATATCTGGACAATCCGGCCAGTGCCAACGTCGTTCTTTCCGTGGAAAAATTTCGCCATATTACCGAGATCAGCATTTTCGGTGACCGGCTAAATATTATCGGCAAGGAAGAAACTGAAAATATGTATTCTTCGATTGACAAGGCTCTGGATAAAATCGGCATTCAAATTAAAAAAAATCGCGAGAAAATCCGCCGTCATAAAAGCGGCCGTCAAGAACGTATAGGCAATCTGGCCAAAGATGAAGCATCCCCCACGGAAGAAGCCAATGAACAACGCGTCAGGATCCAGCCGATTGAATATAAACCCATGGACGTTGAAGAAGCGGTCATGCAAATGGCCCTGATCAAGGATAATTTTCTCGTGTTTACGAATGCCCGAACCGACCGGGTGAACGTTCTGTACCGGAGAAAAGACGGCGATTTTGGCTTGATCCAGCCGAACAGTTAATGATTCAAGGATGTGGGCCTTCCCCACATCGCGATTCTAACCTTTTTGATCGGTTCATCTGATGGTATGAAAATATGAAAATCCTGGACTTATTAAGCAAAGAAGCAATTATTGCCGACCTCAATGCGACGGATAAAAAAGGGGTGATCGAAGAGTTGATTGCCCCGATTTCCCGACTGACCCAAACTGATCAGAAAGATCTCGTGCGAGTGATCATGAATCGAGAACGATTGGGAAGCACCGGGATTGGTGAAGGTATCGGTATCCCTCATGGCAAGCTCAGGGACCTCCCCTCCCTAATCCTCGGGTTCGGTTTAAGCCGTAAAGGGATCGATTTTGAATCCATTGACGGTCAGCCCGTGTACATCTTTTTCCTGCTTTTGACACCGGAAGATTCGGCCGGACTTCATCTCAAACTGCTGGCACGTATCTCCCGGATCTTAAAAAATGACCTCTTCAGGCAACAGCTCAGGGAAGCCCAAACCGCTGATGAAGTCTATGCCGTGATCAAGTCCGACGATGAAGACTTCTAGCCCTTGCCATGCTATCTGTTAACCAATTGAAATTCATTATAATTACCGGGAATGCCGGATCCGGTAAAAGCGTCGCCCTGGCGGCGCTGGAAGATACCGGCTTTTATTGTGTCGACAACATGCCGGTGGTACTTTTGCCAAAGTTCGTTGAACTGACCGTTGACAGGGAGTTTGCCGCAAAAGGCTACGCTTTCGTCATGGATTTGAGAGAAAAGGATTTCCTCGCTTCTTATCAGCAGGTTGTCGATACCCTTCGGCGTCGGGGCTACGAGTTTACCATCCTCTGTTTGACCGCCGATACTGAAACCCTTGTACAGCGATACAGCCAGACAAGGCGTCACCATCCTCTGTCCGAGGGTAAAAACCTGGTCGCCAGCATTGAATCTGAAAAGGAAAGCCTGCGCCAGCTGGAACACGCGGCCGACCGTATCATCGATACGACTAAATACACAGTGCATGATCTAAAGGCTGTTATTCAGGCAATTGCGAAGGACCTTGATGCCGAAATTCCCATGCGCATCCATGTTATGTCGTTCGGCTTCATGCACGGGATCCCCCATGATGCCGATCATATTATGGATGTCCGCTTTTTGGAAAATCCTTTTTTTGTTCCCGAACTTAAACACCTGGACGGCACGGCGAAACAGGTCAGGGAGTTTATTTTACAAAAGGATCAAACCAGACAATTTTTAGGAAAATATCTTGCGCTGCTTGACTATCTGGTTCCTTTATACGAAAAAGAGGGCAAGGCATACCTGACGATTGGGTTGGGATGCACCGGCGGGCATCATCGCTCCGTGGTCATCGCTCAGACTGTGTTCGAGCACATTGCCAGTCCAGACCGGCAGGCGCTGATCACGCATCGGGATATCAATCGAAAATAAGACCCTTACCGGAGCTAAAAAATGATTGGAATTTTACTTGTCACCCATGGACAAATCGGAACGGCGCTGATCGATGCCGCCGAATTTATTGTCGGATCACGCCCTGAAGCCGTGACGGCGGTTTCCATCAATTTGAATGAAGATGCGGAAAAACTTCGGGAAAAAATCGCCAAGGGTATCG
>JAOZUU010000252.1:3481-4983 GCA_029938515.1 Desulfobacterales bacterium
ATCAATTTGAATGAAGATGCGGAAAAACTTCGGGAAAAAATCGCCAAGGGTATCGAAACGGTATATCACCCCAGGGGCGTCCTGATATTAACGGATATGTTCGGCGGAACACCATCGAACCTCAGCTACTCGTTTCTCGAAGAGGGCCGTCTGGAGGTTCTGACCGGCGCCAACCTGCCCATATTGATCAAGGCCATTGATACCCGGAAAGATATGGATCTTTCGGAAATGGCCAAAACCCTGGAAAACTATGGGAAAAAAAGTATCGCCATGGCATCCGGGATTATAAAGGGAAACAAACGGGGATAGCCCTCGAAGAGACCTTTGAAAAATATTCCCGCCTTTAGCGGGATTTAAGTTCAAGGAAGGTGAAAAATTTAACCGTAGGAATATATTAAATAAGGAGTCAATATGAGCGTGAAAATGGGAATAAATGGATTTGGTCGAATCGGTCGGATGGTGTTTCGGGCCGCTTTGAATCATCCGGACGTGGAAGTGGTCGGCATCAACGATTTGACGGACATCAAAACCATGGCCCACCTGCTGAAATACGATTCGGTCCATGGGCGTTTAACGGCGACAGTCAAAGCGAGTGATAATTCCCTCGAAATCGACGGCCGGAATATTCCTTACACTGCAATTTCCGATCCGGCCCAACTCAATTGGAAAGATATCGGCGCGGACGTGGCGGCCGAATGTACCGGTATCTTCCGCGACCGTGAAGGCGCATCCAAACATCTGGCCGCCGGGGCCCACAAGGTCATTATCTCGGCTCCGGCCAAGGATCCGGACATCACCATTGTCATGGGCGTCAATTCAAACCAGTACGACCCGCGACAGCACCATATTATTTCCAACGCCTCCTGCACCACCAACTGCCTGGCTCCCGTCGCCAAAGTCCTTTTGGAAAATTTTGGGATCAAGCGAGGCCTGATGACCACCGTCCATGCGTATACCGGCGGCCAACGCCTGGTTGATTTCCCCCATAAAGACCTGCGCCGGGCCCGGGCGGCGGCCATGTCCATGATCCCTACCACGACCGGAGCCGCCAAAGCCGTTGCCCTGGTGTTGCCCGAGCTAGCCGGCAAGCTGAATGGGCTGGCCATCCGGGTTCCCACGCCCAACGTTTCCATTGTTGACCTGGTGGTGGCAATTGAGAAAACAGGGGTAACGGTTTCAGATGTAAACAACGCCCTTAAAGATGCCGCCGAGGGACCCTTGAAAGGATTGCTGGGATATAGTGAAGAACCGCTGGTCTCAATCGACTACAACGGCATACCCCTTTCCTCAAATGTCGATGCACCCAGTACGTACGTTATCGACGACATGGTAAAGGTCCTGTCGTGGTATGACAATGAGGTAGGGTATTCCAACCGCATGGTTGATCTGGCGGCCATGGTGGGACAGTCTTAGTTAAGATCCGGGTCCAGAGGGCCCAGCTTTGGTCATCCCCAGAGGGAATTTGTTTTGTTGGGCTGTGGATAATCCAAATCGAAATCGGG
>JAOZUU010000007.1:0-3830 GCA_029938515.1 Desulfobacterales bacterium
AGCACTACTAAAGGTACAATATGTTGTTACTTATCTCCAGCTACCACACAACTCTGATTTTTACTTGATTAACTTTTGAAAAGGGAATTCTTATCCTTATGGATTGCAAGGTCGCGACGTCGATCCGGTGGTTGTTTGCCCTGGGACTGGCCATCGCATTGTTGATGATCTACCGCTCGCAGGTGGCAGGAGACGCACTAGCCTTGCTGACAAAGGGATGGCTGTTCGCTGAAGGGGGAGTCTGGGTCCCGTTCGGCAACCCTGCCGCCACTTCGACCGGCGGGTTTGTTCCGGGAGGGTTTACAGCGCTGGTGGTCGGTCTGCCCCTGAAGCTGTGGATGGATCACCGCGCCCCGACGTTGCTGATCCTGCTGGGCCACGTGATCGCGTACGTCCTGATGGACCGTGTCGTTGCGGAGACCCTTGGTTCCCGTGCCCGGATTGTGCTGCTGGTGGTCTACTGGCTCAATCCCTGGCGGCTGTACCAGTCGGCCTGGCTCGACAACTCCAACTACGTCTTTCTGACCGGCGCCGTCCATGCTTGGGCCTGTTTCCGGCAGCGCTCGAAACCGAACTGGTTCCACTCGGCGTTGCTCGTCGCCGCGGTCGGGCTCACGGCGCAGTTGCATCTGAGCGCCGTTCTACTGGTCGTCGCGACCGTTCTGCTGTGGTGGCGCGGGTACTCGAAACCGCACTGGCCGGGAGTCGCCCTGGGCGTGCTGGTCACGGTCGTCTCGTTGATTCCGTGGTTTATCGAAGTCGTCCGGCAGCCAGAGATCGTTCCAGGAAGAAGCGGTACGCTGGGCAACGGCCTGTTGCTGATCTGGCCGGTCCTCAAGGGGTCGGTCTACTGGCTGCGGTACGCATCCCTCTACACTACGCGCGGGATGAACGTCTACGATTTCACGCCGGCCTTCGGTGCCGACGCCGACCGCTTGCTGGCGCCGCTGTTCACCAACCTGGGACTCGGATTGTTGACACTGACGCTCATTCCGGTCCTGGTGGCCAATGTCCGGTGCTTCAGAGAGTACCGTAAGTCAGCGGATGGCTTGACCGGGCGAGCCTGGCTTCGCGGTTATGCGATCTGGATCCTGGTCGCCATCATTGTCTCCAACGCGTTGTCGCCGTCATCGCCGATGTGGTGGCACAACCTGATCATACTCCACGCCGCCGTGTTGCCGATGGTGCTGTGGTTCGACGCGGTACTGCGCGGATCGCGTGCTTCCCTGGCGCGCAGGGGTCTCATGGCCTGGGCAGTGCTGTCGGCCCTGCTGCTGCTGGGAATGGCCTTCGGCAGCGAACAGTACCGGCATGGAGGGCGCGAGGCGTGGGGCTGGGCGCTACCCAGGAACGACCGGGTCGTCGAGGACCTCAACCTGACGAGATACGGCATCACCATTGATCCCAAACAGGGAAAGTACCCGATCAACAACAATTACCTGTACCGGACGTACGTCGTCCCGTTCGAGTGCCCCCCGCCATCCGCCGGTGGGTGATCCGAACTCTCGACAACGCCGGGAGCCGTGCCCTAAGGGCTCGCGCAAAAATAACTTCACATTTTAAGCGCCGATGCATCCCGCCTGGCTGCGTTGCGAAAGCTCGGAATATGCCTGATATTCCTGCGCTTTCGCGCCTTGCCAGCCAAGCGCCTCAACACTAAAAATTGCGAACTTATTTTTGTGCGAACCCTAAACTTCGGGATCTGAGTCCGTTCCATCACCGCTTCTCATTTTCGATCGTGGACCAGACCACCACACCCGAGCAGAAACTCTCCTCTCCGCCGCGTCTATGGGGTCGGCTCGCGTCAGGGTGCAAGGCGTAAGCCAAGCGTCGAGATATCAAGGTATCAGGCCCAAAAAATGTTTCTGAATTCCTATTGGTATCAACCCTTTATTTTATATATATCCCACTTTTGACAATTGGAGCGGGTTTCTGGTAGTATTATCTGATAAAAATTTTCTAAAGGTTATTATGTGTGGTTTCACCGGTATATATAAAAAAGAAGCGAATGGACAAAATGACAGGCAGATTCAATTAGTTCTGGATAGAATGATTTCTGCCATCCATCATAGAGGTCCTGATAGTGTTGGTATATGGTCTGATACTGATTCTGGTATTGGGTTAGCCCACAATAGATTATCAATAATTGATTTGAGTTCAGCGGGGAACCAACCCATGGAATCCCATTGTCATCGTTATATAATATCCTATAATGGTGAAATATATAATTATAAGAATATTCGGGATGACTTGGAAAAGAGAAATTTTATGTTCAGAGGTGCAAGTGATACTGAAGTATTGCTTGAATCCATTGCTATTGATGGATTATTACACACCTTGCAGAAAACGAATGGAATGTTTGCTTTTGCTTTGTGGGACAGAAAAAACAGATCTCTCCACCTCGCCAGGGACAGGATTGGGAAAAAACCATTATACTTTGGTTGGGCTGGGAATGATTTTGTTTTTGGTTCTGAACTTAAATCCATTCTAAAACATCCTGAATTTAGGAATGAAATTGACTATGATGCATTGACTCTTTTTTTGAAATATCGCTATATACCCTTTCCATATTCAATATATAAGGGAATCTATAAATTAAAACCCGGAACCATCGTTTCCGTTTACAAAAAGGATATAGAACAGTCAACCCGTGTGGAAGATCTTTACCATAAAAAAGAAATATACTGGTCTGCAAAATCTGCTATAGAGGGTAGTCTTGCAAATTTATTTATGGGTTCTGAAAAAGAAGCTGTAGATATTTTAGATGATCTTCTTTTTGATGCTACAAAATCCCGAATGATGTCGGATGTTCCTTTGGGTGCTTTACTTTCCGGAGGAATTGATTCTTCAACTGTTGTTTCTTTGATGCAGAAATACAGCAGTGTGCCTGTTAAAACCTTTTCATTGGGATTTGAGAAGGAGAAAGATAATGAAGCCATTCATGCCAAAAAGATTGCAAAACATTTGGGTACTGATCATACAGAACTTTTTATAACAGATCATGATGCATTAAATGTAGTACCTAAGCTTCCTGAAATGTATGATGAACCATTTGCAGATTCCTCACAAATTCCCACATTTTTGATATCAAAACTAGCAAAAAATAATGTAACGGTAGCATTGTCAGGTGATGGCGGAGATGAACTTTTTTGTGGGTATACACGGTATTTCAGAGCTGCTAAAATTTATAAGCGTGTGAATCAGGTTCCCTTTATTATTAAGTCAGTTATTAGTAGTCTGCTAAAACCATTCACTTATGGTAAAACAAATGAGAGCAGACTTGTTAAATTTATTTCTGAGCTAAAAATAAATGACCCTCTATCAACATACCTGTATCGGGTTTCCAAATGGAGAGATCCTGCAAAACTTGTTTTGAATGGGAATGAAAGAAAAGCAGAATTTTATAAAATTGCAAGGAATGTTTCTATTAAAGATCCTATCCATATAATGATGTTCACCGACCTGATTAGTTATTTAACTGATGATATCTTAGTAAAGGTTGATCGCGCAAGCATGGCTGTCAGTCTTGAGTTGAGAAATCCAATTCTAGATCACAGAGTTGTTGAATTTGCATTTTCTCTTCCTTTATCAATGAAAGCAGATTATAAAACTGGCAAAAAAATATTACGGCATGTACTAAAACGTTATGTTCCCGAGACATTAACAGACAGACCGAAACAGGGATTTGGCCCACCCGTCGGAAGTTGGTTAAGTGGGTCTCTGAATGGCTGGGCTGAAGACCTTTTATCTGCTGATAGATTGAAACGTGAAGGTATTTTCAATGTTGATATGGTAAGAAATATGTGGGGTGATTTAAATTCAGGAAAACA
>JAOZUU010000007.1:3930-17189 GCA_029938515.1 Desulfobacterales bacterium
TTTTCAATGTTGATATGGTAAGAAATATGTGGGGTGATTTAAATTCAGGAAAACACTATTTGCATGGTCATGTCTGGACCGTGCTTATGTTCCAAGCGTGGAATATTTGGCAGAAGGGTTTTAGGAATGGTGGCAAAATAACGGAGTCAGAAATACATAAGGTGTAGAATTTGAAAAGTAAGTCTATCGATAATAAAATCCTGGATTGTCATTTATATTATTCACGGCAATGACAATGCTATTCAGCGAATACTAACTGTAAAGACGTACTTCTTTAAAACTGTCTAAAACAAAGGCGTCACGGCGATCATGGTATTTAACCATTTGAAAAAACCTGGTTCTACATCCAGGGTCTATGCCAAGGGTATTGCTTCGGATGAGCAACCTGTTTCAGCGCAATATCGGCTCATCCGGCCTTTTCTGTCTGTATTGTCCGTGATTTACGGGGGCGCTCAAAGCTTGCGCAGTGATATTTACCGTCGCGGGTGGCGGCCGGTTCACCGGCTTCCCTGTACGGTAATTTCCATCGGCAATCTGGTGGCCGGCGGAACGGGAAAAACCCCCATGACGTATTATGTTGCCGCCCTTTTCCGGCGCCTGGGGTATAAGGTGGTGGTGGTCAGCAGAGGATACCGGGGACGGGCTGAGCGATGCGGCGGTGTGGTCAGCGATGGGGCAACGCTCCTGATGTCTTCCGAAAATGCAGGTGACGAGCCGTTCATGCTGGCATCGGCTCTGACCGGCATTCCTGTGGTCGTGGGCCGGGATCGGTTTCGATCCGGCATTTTGGGTGTCGATCGGTTTCAACCGGATATGATCATTTTAGACGATGGTTTCCAGCATCTCAGACTGAAAAGAGATCTTGATATTCTGCTTTTAGACGGTTGTCGTCCCTTTGGAAACGGGCACCTGCTTCCCCGGGGAATCCTAAGGGAACCGCCGACAGCGATCCAACGGGCCGATGCGGTTGTGCTGACCCGGACCGATGCGGAGAGGATACCGCATGCCGGTGTGAATCGATATTTGGGGGACAGACCGCTTTTTCGTTCTTCCCATCAGCCCGTGATCGACAGCATACTGCCGTCCGGGCGAAGGCTTTCTCCTTCAGAACCAGACAAGCCTGTTGATCCTGGTTTTTTAGATCGACGGCGGATTTTTGCTTTTTCCGGAATTGCACGAAATGACGATTTTCACCGATCTATTCGTTGTTTGGGGGGAACAATCGTCGGCCGCCAGAATTTTCCGGACCATTACAATTATCGTCGCCGGGATCTTGCTATTATCGGTCGGGAAGCGGTCGCCGCGGAGTCGGATTGTATTGTCACAACGGCCAAGGACTACGTGCGAATCGCACAGCGGGTGTTGTTTCCCCTGGATCTGGTGGTGGTGAATGTAGCGATGACGTTTGCCGACAATCGGTTTGAAACATTTTTAGCTGATAAACTGGTGAATATCATACGAAAGAAGGGGAACTGACCTTGAAAAGCTTGAAAAACGGATCATTTCTGTGGTAAAACGCCGATGGTCGTCATGGTGTGGTGGCGCTATTGACTCTGATACTAAACCGATAACTGATTTATGCGGAGGTCATCATGGGAATCAGTCAAGATCTGCTTGACATCCTGGCTTGTCCCAAATGCAAGGGAGAGATCTATTTAAATGAATCCAAGGACGGGCTGATTTGTGATCAGTGCCGGTTGATCTATGAAATCAAGGATGACATCCCCATTATGCTTATCGACGAAGCCAAACCGTTGCCGTCCTGAAATCAACGGGTAAGATTGTTTTATGAGCCGACCCCAATCACCCGCGCCCGCTAAACTGATCATCGGTCTGATTCTGAAGGAAAAAAAAACCGTTGGGGAGGTTGCCGAGGAGCTCATTCATACCTTTGGCCGGGTGGATCTGATGAGTCCCTGGCTGCCGTTTGATTTTACCACCTATTACCAGGCGGAAATGGGGAGACCGTTGTTTAGACGGCTGTTTGTTTTCGGCCCGTTGATCGAGCAAACCGCACTTGCCGGTATCAAGCTTAAGACCAACGATCTGGAAAAGAAATGGTCTCAAAACGAGAAACGGAGAATCAATCTGGATCCAGGGTACCTTTTGGCTGAACGGTTGGTTCTGGCAACGGGAAAGAATTTTGCGCACCGGATCTATTTAGAAGAGGGCATTTACGCGGATTTGACCCTGGTATACCGAAAAAATGGTTTTCATCACCTGCCATGGACGTATCCCGGATATCGTCAACCCGATATGCAACGATTTTTGGCATTGATCCGATCGAAATACATGCATGATCTAAAATCTTATACTCATTCAAACCGGAGTAACCGTCAATGATTCACAGCATGACCGCTTATGCGCGATCGGAAATCGTGCGTCCCCCTTATACCGTTCGCGTGGAGATCCGGTCGTTCAACAGCCGTTATCTGGATATTGCCCTTCATCTGCCCCGAAACCATATGGCGCTGGAAAGCAAACTTCAAGCGATGGTTGCCGAAAAGCTGAACCGGGGTCGGGTGGAGATACGGATCCAAATCGATGAAGAGGGTTCAAAAACATCGGCATTTATCATCAATGAACCCCTGGCCACCGCATATTACCAGGCCCTGGTGGATTTAAAACACCACCTGAACTTGGAAGGAGATGTGACCCTGGATCATTTGATGGCAATCGGAGATATCATTCAACCGGCCGAGATCACCGATAATAGTGAAGATTGCTGGGAGATCATACGGACATGTTTATCTAGCGGGCTTTCCGATCTTGCGGAAATGCGCCGGAATGAAGGAGGGTTGCTGGCTGTTGATATCAAAGATCGTTTGACGTTTATCGAGGACAGTTTGTCCCGGATTGAAAGAATTTCCGAGGGACTCTTGCGACACTACCAGAAGCGGCTTACGGACCGGATACGGGCCCTGACCGATGAACAGGCTGTTATTGACCCCGACCGGATGGCCCGGGAAGCGGCCCTCCTGGCCGATCGCAGCGATATTTCCGAAGAGATGGTCCGGGCGGCCAGCCATTTGACCCATTTCAGGGAGTTGATGGCGGCGGAACCATCCGTCGGCCGAAAGCTGAATTTTCTGCTCCAGGAATTACACCGGGAGTTTAACACCATGGGATCCAAGACCGCGAAGGCCGAAGTCGGGCATATCATTGTCGATGTCAAATCAGAGATCGAAAAGATCCGTGAGCAGGTTCAGAATGTGGAATAGGGGAAGAAGGTAAGAAAGGTGTAGGGGCCGGCCCCCATAAGCGCTAAGCTGTTTTTACACAGGTAGGGACTAAAAAAAATAAAGAGACAGAAGCATTTGTTACGATTTTCATTATTTGTATCAAAACGGCTGAACAAAACAGAAATAATCGATGAATGTTCGGTATTGGGTGTTTGTTTTTTCATTCGATGTTGGACGTTCGATGTTCGATGTTGAACGTTCATTTTTCAAAACAATCTCGTATAGCATAAACGTGAACCGTGAACGTTTATTAAATAGTTTAGCGCTTATGGGGGCTGCCCCCACGGCGAAGATAAGGGATGAGGAAGCGAGAGGGTAAGTGGGCGAGCTGACTGGGAAGCAGTGGCGACTGTTTGCGGGTTGGTTATTAAAACAAAATAATTTACGCTTGGGATTACCCATTATACTATGTCTCAAGAACTGATCAATATTGGATTTGGAAACCTGATTGCGGCCCAGCGGATCACGGCGATCATTGCCCCTCATTCTGCTCCGGTGAAGCGACTCAAGGATGATGCCAGAAAAGAAGGACGCCTGGTGGATGCCACCCAGGGCCGGCGGACCCGTTCGGTAATCGTCATGGATAGCCAGCATATCATCTTATCGGCCGTAAATGTCGAGACAATCTCGCGTCGATTCGGTGCCCTGCAGGGACAGGAGTGAATCGAAGTGGAAGGCCGGGACAAGGGGGCATATCAGCGGGAGAGGGGGCACCTGTTCATCATTTCGGCGCCGTCGGGAGCCGGAAAATCGACCCTTTGCCAGGCGTTATTGACCCATTTTCACGACCTGCAATACTCTGTTTCCTATACGACCCGTACACCCCGGAGAGGTGAGTGCGAAGGGAAGGACTATCGCTTTATCTCCTTGCCCGAATTCGAACGGATGGTTGAACAGGGAAAGTGGGCTGAGTGGGCCACTGTTCATGGAAATTATTACGGCACCTCGGCCGATGATATTGAGAACCATCTCAGCGCCGGCCGGGATGTTCTTCTCGATATCGATGTTCAGGGAACCGCCCAGATTCTGGAACACTACCCGGACAGCGTGTCGATTTTCATCATGCCGCCCTCGATGGATGAGTTAAAAGCGCGGCTTGAAAAACGAGGAACGGACAGCCGGGAAACCATAAAAAAGCGGCTGGCCGAAGCCGAAAACGAGATAAGGCAAAAGGATCGGTATCGCCATGTGGTCATCAATGATCAGCTTGAACACGCCATAGAGGCACTCATCGACATCATCCGGAGATACCGTCAACGTTAATCTCACCATGAAAACAACCCGCATGATATTGTATGGTATTCATCCAGTCGAAGAAGCTCTTTTGGCCGGTCGCCGGAAAATCATAAAAATATATGTCTCCAATCGCAGATCATCTCGGATTGCAAAGATTGTGAATCGAGCCGAATCGAGCCGCATTCCGGTTGAAGTCATTTCTGCCGACCGGTTGGATTCACTGGCCGGAACCGATGCCAATCAGGGGATTGGGGCTCAGGTTGAGGGATTTTCCTTTTCCGATCCGGACCGGTTCATGCCCACTGATGGTTCAGGCCTGGTGCTGGTCTTGGACGGTCTGGTGGATCCCCGCAATGTGGGCGCCTTGATCCGGACGGCCCTCTGTGTCGGCGTGACCGGGGTCATCCTTCCCAAAGATCGATCCGTATCGATGACACCGGCCGTCTCTATGGCATCGGCCGGAGCGCTGGAGCATATCCGCCTGGCCCGGGTCACCAATATCAGTGAAACTTTAAAACAATTGAAATTCACCGGGTTTTGGGTTGCCGGTCTGGATCCGTCGGTGGAACAATCGATCTTCGAGGTCGATTTAAGTGGTCCCCTGGCCCTGGTGGTGGGCAGTGAGGAAAAGGGGATCCGGCTTCTGGTCAAAAAAAACTGTGATTTTCTGGTATCGATTCCGCAAAAAAGCAGGGTCGATTCTCTCAATGTTTCCGTAGCCGGAGCCGTGGCCCTGTACGAAACTTTTCGTCAGCGGCAGGCGGTGACCGGAAAAGACGACTATCGATAATCACGGCATGCAATCTTTGTTCACATCCATGGCGCAGTCATTTAAAGTCGCGCTGTTTCCTCCTAAATGTTATGTCTGTAAAGCGTTTTTCAAGGGTTTTGATTCAGATTTACAGTATAGACGATTACCACCCCATAGTGATACTAAAGGGTCGGGCTTTAATGAAAAATTATTAGCCCCTTACCTATGTTCGGTTTGTATCAACAATTTTGTAGCCATGGGGTCGCCGCTTTGTCCACGCTGCGGCGTCATGTTCGTCGGTCGTTCCGGTGGAGATCATCTGTGCGGTGATTGTATCCGGCGGCAAAAAAAATTTACCCGGGCCCGATCAACGGGAATCTATGATGGGTCCCTTTTGGCCCTCATTCATCAATTCAAGTATTCTGGCCGATCCGGACTGGCCCGCCCACTGGGTGAAATGCTTTGTCATACCTATGCCCGGTACTGGGAGGTCGGGGATATCGACTGGATCGTACCGATACCCCTGCATCCGCGAAAATTAAGGCGGCGTGGGTTCAACCAGTCGTTTCAGCTATTGGCAAAATGGCCGCAATATTTTTCCGGAAAAAATGGAGGGCACCAGGTTGCAATCAAGGCCGATCTTCTTCGCCGGGTTCGATGGACCGCTCCTCAGACCGGCCTTGGCAGACGGGAACGACAAAGCAACATAAAAGGCGCCTTTAGTTTAGCCGATGGTGCGCATGTTGAAAATCGTTCCGTATTGCTGGTGGACGATGTCTATACCACTGGCGCCACGGTAACGGAGTGTGCCCGGGTGCTGTTGACTGAAGGCGCGGATCGGGTGGATGTATTGACACTGGCCCGGGCAATATAAATAAGCTCAAAGCTGAAAGCTCAAGGCTGAAAGCGTTAACCCTATCCTCCTTTTGAGATGAATATAGATGCATGAAGTAGAAGAAAAAGGATTGCAATTTTATCGTTTTGATCACATGGCCGATTGTACCGATCTCAGTCACGCGGTGTTTACCCGGTTGGGAGGGGCCAGTGCGCCGCCGTTTGACAGCTTGAATGTCACTTTTGGGCTGGGAGACAATCCGAATGACGTTCATCTCAATCGTCGTCGGATATTGCAAACAATTGGTGGCGGCGCTATGGTATTTTTGCATCAGGTGCATGGTAATCGTATTATAGTTGTGGACGGGCAGTCATCCACAAATGGTGTGGAGGCATCGAGACCGGCAGCCGATGCACTCATCACTTCGGCACCCGGTTTGCTTTTAACGATCCAAGTGGCGGACTGCCAGCCGATATTACTTTACGACCATAGGCGGCAGATTGTTGCCAATGTTCATGCCGGCTGGCGGGGCAGTCTATCCGATATCCTGGGCCGAACTGTGGCGGTCATGGTAGCGGAATGCGACTGCCGACCGGCTGATATCCTGGCCGGCATCGGTCCTTCTTTGGGGCCCTGTTGCGCCGAGTTTCGCAACTACCGTACCGAAATACCGAAGTCGTTTTGGGCGTATAAAGATGATCGGGACCATTTCGATTTCTGGGCTGTCAGCGTGGATCAATTGTGTGCGGCGGGACTGCGGCGGGAAAATATCGAAGTGAGCCGGACCTGTACCCGATGCGCCGCCAACCGGTTTTTTTCCTATCGCGCCGACAAAACCACGGGGCGGTTTGCGGCGGTTATTGGCCTGAATCCGTGACGGAAATTAATCGCGTTTCGTAATTTCTTAATAACTGGCGATACGAATTTCCATGTAGGAGCGAGCTTGCTCGCGAATAGGGTTACTCGATCATGAGCAATCTCGCTCCTACAATAAACGATCATCACGTATTGAGAATAACCTTTTAAAGAACACGATCGGAAAAGGAAACTTTGAATCGACAGATCGCTAAAGTATTGTGGAACCGGTCGATCACACCGGTGGTTTTCCGGCTCGGGTTGTCCTGTCAGACCGGATATTCCCATACCGTTCCGGGACAATTTGTCATGGTGCGCCCGGTCGATCAATTATTGCCCCTGTTGGGCCGACCATTTTCCATCTATTCATTAATCAAAAAAAACGGGCAGATTAGCGGCGTTGAATTGTTGATTAAGGTCATCGGAACTGGAACCGATCGATTGGCAAAACTAAAGGAAGGCGCTTCGGTAGCACTGCTGGGACCACTGGGCAATGGGTTCGATATCCATCCTGATGACGGCCGGCATTTTCTCGTGGCCGGCGGCATCGGGGTGGCTCCCCTGGTTTTTTTAGCGGAGAAGATGATTGCCAAAGGTGTTTCGACCCGGCAGTGCGAAATATTTATCGGTGGCCGGTCGTCGGCCGATCTTTTGGGCATCGATCAATTTAACACTCTGAATTTGCCGGTGCACCTGGTCACCGAAGACGGCCGTACCGGTGAAAAGGGGCTGGTCACGTCCCGGGTGGAACAGATCATCAAGATTCGCCGACCCGACCGGGTCTATGCATGCGGCCCGTGGGCCATGCTGGCCGTCCTGGCCGATATTGTGGAAAAACATCGGATTCAATGTCAGGTTTCCATTGAAACCATGATGGGGTGCGGGATGGGTGCCTGTCTGAGCTGTGTGGTTCACACCCGTGATCCGTCTACCCCTTACCGGCATGCCTGCACGGACGGGCCGGTGATGGATACCCGTTTGATTAGATTTTGAATTGGGGTCTTTTATCATGTCAGTAAAAATTCAATTTATCGTCGATGATTCCTGCGATATTGAGGTTCTTGAGATATCTGGGCCTCAAAAGATCGAGAGCCAGGCGTTGATGGTTTGGGAAAGAGCGAATTCCTCTACGGTTTTCCGTTGACTTTCCATTGAGCCCATGTTACATGCCCGGCGGCTGGAGCGATTTCGGTTCAGCGTCGGCCAGATGCGGGTTGCCATGAAAAGAGAAACCCTTCGTTCTTTAAGAGAGTTGGCCTATTTCAGCAGTCTTGGCCTGGCGGTGGCCTTATCGATCTTTATCGGGCTGGCCATCGGTGTTTATCTGGATCGACGGTTTGACACGACACCCTGGCTGACCCTGATCGGCTTGGGAATGGGTATTGCGGCCGGATACCGCAATATCGGCCTGGCAATCAAGAAAAGCAGGAAGCTTTAACGCTTATGGTTGAAGGTTTCGTTGAGAATCATTTAATTCAGGTTTGCCAACAGCGGTGAATTTTTGAAGATTGAAAAACGTCTTATTCGGTTTATCACCCGTACAAACTGGGTTCTGCTTGTTTTAGCCGGTATCACCGGTTTTATGCTTACAACCCCGGCGTTTGCCAAAGGTGTTGTTTTTGGGGGACTGATCGTTACCATCAATTTCCATTTATTAGCCCGGACTTTGAACCGATCCCTCAAGCCGCCGCATTTGGCATCGCCCAACGTTATTCTGGCCAAATATTATATCCGGTTCATTGCCAGCGGAGTCATCATCTTTTTCCTCATTACCCAGAAGGTGGTCAACCCCGTGGGATTGGTCGTCGGTCTGTCGGTGGTGGTCGCCAGCATGATGCTGGCCGCACTTTTGGAAATAACTAAACTCAGGATCAAGGAGGCGGTCTAAGGTGGAACATCCCTATCTTTTCTTCGTCAAATTGTTCGAAATGATCGGCCTGGGGCATTTTGCCCATGAATACCCGCACGTGGTTTACACTTGGGTGGTCATGGCGATTTTAATCATCGGCGGGTTTTTGGCTGTTAAAGGTTTAAGCCTGGTTCCCCAAAAGGGACAAAACTTTTTCGAAGTCATCGTTTCCGGTATCGAGGAGTTTATGGTCGAAATTACCGGTGAGGAAGGGCGCTGGCTGTTACCCCTGGTCGCCACGATTTTTATATTCATTTTCGCCTCGAATTTAATCGGCCTGGTACCCGGTTTTTTTCCACCGACGGCCAGCCTCAATACCACCGGGGCCTGCGCATTGATAGTCGTGGTGTTTACCCATGTGATCGGGGTCAAGTATCACGGGATCGGCTATATTAAACACTTTCTCGGCCCGGTCTGGTGGATGATTCCCATTATTTTACCCATTGAAATCATCGGTCATCTGGCCCGTATTTTATCTCTATCTTTCCGGCTTTTCGGAAACATGATGGGACATGAACTGGTGCTGGGGATTCTGTTTTTACTGGCCGGTGCATTTTTCGCGCCTTTGCCCATTATGGCATTGGGAGTTTTCGTGGCGCTGGTCCAAGCCTTTGTATTCTTTTTACTTTCGGTCATGTATTTTACCGGGGCAATGGAACATGCCCATTAGTTTAAACGAAATTTGATGGGAATTTATGGAAGCCCACTCTTGCCATTGTGACAAGGGTTAATGGAAGAAGCCAAATAATAATTTTAATTAGCAAAGGAGGTAGAGTAGCGTATGGAAGCTCAAGCGTTGCAGTTTTTTATCGCCTGCGTAACCGCTGCCGGTTTCGGCATCGCCATCGCGGCTTTCGGCTGTGGTATCGGACAGGGCCTTGGTCTGCGGTCCGCCGTGGAGGGAATCGCCAGGAATCCAGAATCTTCAGGTAAAGTGACGGTCACCCTGCTCATCGGTCTGGCCATGATCGAGTCACTTTGTATTTATGCCCTGGTTGTTGCGCTGATCCTTATTTATGCGCATCCCCAGGCAGCCGCTATTGCCGGGTTGTTTGCTCAATAGCCAACGAGATTAAGCCCAAAAAAAAAGCCGTGCCGATTTTTATATCGGTACGGCTTTTTGCATTATAGGGCAGGGATAATCAATATTACCTATTACTGAACCGATTTATCCATAATGAGCATGGTCGATGGATCGAGTAACAGGCCGGCGTGTTCCGTTTTGGCCCGGGGACCCTTCAATATGCGTACATGTACGCGGTTGTCGTCAGGATCGAGTTGAATCGCTGTTTCAAAGAGGTCGATGATTGCATCGGGTGGTTTGGGGGAGCCGACCGCGTCCGTTGCTTCCGGACGATGAATCCGGGCGGTAAACCAGACCCCTACGCCCCATTGACGGGCCAATGGCCTCAAAGCATTCAATATTTCCGTTGGTGGTTCGCTAAAGGAAAGCCCGTCGATGAGAATGATCTGGGGAAAGAAAATGGCCTGCTCGGTTAAATCCGAAACTCTTTCGGCCAGTTTCGACACACTAAAATCTTCCACCTGAAAGGTCATGATAAACCGATGGGTCAAAATTGTTTCCCAAAGGTGCTGGACGGGGGTGGGGCCGTACGATTCGGCAAACCGCCGAAAGACCTCTTCATACCACAGGGATACTTTTTGTACCGGTTCATCCAGGCTGACATGCAGCACGTTCTTATGTTGAAGCAGACCGCTCAAGGCGATCTGGACGATAAAAGCGGTTTTGCCGACACCGGCTCGGGCCAGGATGGCACCAAACTCGCCTTTGGCTAAAAGCGTGTTCGTATCATTGACCAGCCCGCGCAAGGGGTTTTTAACCATCAGGTCATTTTTTAACATGGTCGCCTACCTTTTTTACGATTGGTTGTATTGTTTTTTTTCGCTGCCCCAAGTTTAATGGTATCCTTTCGATCCCGGGGATGCCTGCATGCTTGCGGCACATCCAAAACCGGATCAGGCCACTTGCCGCTTATTGTCTTCCCTTTTTTTAATAAGTTCTTCCGCTACTGATTGCGGGACCTTCCGGTAAACGGCAAATTCCATGGTAAACTGGGCCTGGCCCTGGGTCAGGGAACGCAGCACCGTGGTGTATCCAAACATCTCGGCCAACGGAATCTGGGCTTCGATGGCGCACAGGGGACCGTCTTCCTGGGTACCCACGATCATCCCCCGGCGCTGGTTAAGCGATCCCATCACGACACCCTGAAATTCGGTTGGTGTCTCTACCACGACCCGCATGATCGGTTCATGGATCACCGGGGCTGCCTTGGCATACGCTTGTAGAAAGGCTCCCCGGGCCGCGGCCTGGAAGGCCATATCGGAAGAGTCCACGGAATGGGACGCACCGTCGCTGATGACAATTTTAATACCGGTGACAGAAAATTCCATTTTGGGCCCCTTGGCCAGGCAAGCCTTGAATCCTTTTTCACAGGCCGGGATAAATTGAGTGGGAATGGCGCCACCGGTAACATTATTTTCAAAAATAAAGTCCTCATCGGGGCTCGGCTCCATGTAGCCTCCCACCCGGCCGAATTGTCCGGAGCCGCCGGTCTGCTTTTTATGGATATAATCGAAATCCGCTTTGCGGGTAATGGTTTCCCGGTATGACACCCGGGGCGCGCTCGTCGATAATTCAACATCATATTCCCGGCGCATCCGTTCCACGTATACTTCTAAATGGAGTTCTCCCATCCCTTCGACAATGGTTTCCCGGGTTTCATTATTCACATAGGTCCTAAAGGTGGGATCTTCTTTCGTGAACCGGTTCAGGGCCTTGGACATTTTTACTAGAGAGCTGTTGTTTGCCGGTGTAATTGCCAAGGATATGACCGGATTGGGAACAAACATGGAAGTCATGGTGACGGACAATCCGGGTGATACAAATGTATCCCCCGAGGCACAATCGATGCCGAAAAGAGTACCAATATAGCCGGCGCGGATCTGATCGATATCTTCCATCTGGTCGGCGTGCATGCGGACCAGTCGTCCGATTTTGATTTTTTTTCCGTCTCTTACATTGATCACGGCGGTCCCTTTTGCCAGGGTTCCCTGATAAACACGGATATACGTCAGCTGTCCAAAGGGACCATCTTCAAGTTTGAAGGCCAGGGCGACGACCGGCATGTCGGGGTTCGTTTCCAGAACCATCGTGGCCTCATCCTTTTCCATGTCAAGCGCATGATTGACCACGTCGGCGGGGCAGGGGAGATAGTGGCTGACCGCATCGAGCAATGGCTGGACACCCTTGTTTTTATAGGCCGAGCCGATGAATACCGGTGTTAATTCCCTGGCCAGCGCCCCGTTTCTCACTGCCGCGATCAGTAGTTCCTCGGTAACCTGTTCTTCCAGGGCCGCTTCCATGAGATCGTCGGAAAACATGGAAGCCGAGTCGATCAGAGCCTCCCGCTGGGCCTGGGCGGTATCCATATAAGCCTCGGGAATATCCTCGGTGCGGATTATTTCGCCGTTTGGGCCGTCGAAATAAATGGCCTTCATGGTGACCAGGTCAATGATTCCTTCGAAATCGGCTTCGAGCCCGATGGGAATTTGCATGGTCACGGCGTTATGCCCCAGTTTTTTCTTAAGCTGGGCAATGACCCGGTCCGGATCGGCGCCGCTCCGGTCGCATTTGTTGATAAATGCGATACAGGGCACATTGTAGCGTTTCATCTGCTGGTCGACCGTCATTGACTGGGACTGAACTCCACCGACCGCGCAGAGCACGAGAACGGCCCCGTCCAGTACCCGCAGGGCCCGCTCCACCTCAATGGTAAAATCGACATGTCCCGGCGTATCGATGATATTTATCTGATGGCCCTTCCACTCACAATAGGTGGCCGCCGAAGCAATGGTAATGCCCCGTTCTCTTTCAAGTTCCATGGCATCCATGGTGGCTCCCACACCATCTTTTCCCTTAACGTCATGGATGGCGTGAATGCGGTCGGTATAGTACAATATTCGTTCAGTTAAGGTCGTTTTGCCTGAATCGATATGGGCACTGATACCGATATTTCTCACTTTTTGAATTCGATCGTCCATATTCATTGTCCCTTAAATTCGATAGATCTTTGAAAAAACACCCTTTTAGCCGGTACATAAAAAAACCCTCACATGGTCGTGAACCAAATGAGGGATATCGCTTTCGCCATTTCCGGCTGTAAGTTAATTCATCCAATTATATTGTCAAGGTGGGGGATCTGTTCGGTCATGTTGATGGTGTAAAAAAGCCGTGTGAGCCTCTTTATAAATTAAGTCGTACCGGTCGGTATAGCGTGGGGAAAAATGGAACACGGTTAATCGTTCAACCCCGCAAACGGCGGCCAGATAACCAGCCTGGCGAGCAGTTAAATGGTATTTTTCAGCAGCGATCCCGCGGTCTTCATCCAGAAAAGCCGCTTCGATGAACAG
>JAOZUU010000253.1 GCA_029938515.1 Desulfobacterales bacterium
TAAGTATCAATGATGGCTACAGCCATCTATTTGTTACAGAACGGCAAAGCAGATCCACACGATAATGGTGGGAATCAGGGCCGCTTTGAGCAGACCGCCCGGGGACACCCCGTTTTCGAAATACCGCTTTAGAATTGACATTCCCGCCGGGTTGGGCGCATTGGCGATGACCGTCAACCCTCCGCCTGCCACGGCACCGGCCACCACCGCATATTTGAGGGTATCGGTAAATCCCGGGATCAGTGTGCACAGATAGGTGATGGCCGCGTTGTCATTGAAGGCCGTCAGGACAGTGGCGGTGGCCATGAGCGAAAATTCACTCAGGTTCCCGAGAACCGGAGCGATCCACCATCCCTGCACGCCGCCGTGGATGACCAGGCCGCCCAGAAAAAAACCAACCAGCAGCGGTGTTTTTAAATCCACGCGGTTCTGGTAGGGGGAGGTTATTTGGGTAAAGCCCAGGAAAAAGAGCATACCGGGCACGAACAACGCCGGATAATGGGCGTTGACAATGGTCCAGATCATGAAAAGCACATGGACAATGATCACCCAGGCCGGCACGGGGTCGTCGCGATCATCCCAGTCCGGATCATGGAAAACGGGTTGATCCGCTTCGGGCAGCAGGCCCGGCAGGTGCTTGCGCAGTCCGTGCAGTTTGATTTCTTCAAAACGTCTATCAAAAGCGGCTTTCACCATCGAGGGATCCAGTTCGGTGTCCTTCAGCCGCTCCCGCACGGTCAGCCAGAGGCGCTCTTTAATGGTTTTGAGCGATTTTTCAAGGGATTGGGTGAAGCCCAATTCCATATCTGCGATTTCTTCCATTTTACTCAGTTCGGCTTCCAGATCCTGTCGGCGAATATAAAGCCGCTGGATTTCGTCCTTTAGACTGACCAGGGCGAATTCACCCTGCATGCGGGTAAGTTCCTTGCGAAACAGCAGGAAATAGACCGCGTTGGAGATTAGAATGCCCACCAGGGCCTTCCATCCAAAAGAGGTGGCCATGAATACAAGCCCCCAATCCCACGGACCGGCCACCATGAGAATGGGTGGGGCCGCAAAATGGGTCAGGGTGCCGCCCACGGAAATATTGACAAAGAGCAGTCCGATGGTGGCGTATTTAAACCCGGGACTGGGTCCCAGTTCGTAGAACTTCTTCCCCAGAAGCAGGGCGGTGATGGCCATGGCCGCCGGTTCCGTAATCAGAGAGCCCAGCAGGGGGCCCAGGGTGAGCAGGCTGAACCACCAGGCGGTCAGGGTGCCGCCCAGCAGGTTGGCCAGGCGTTGCAGGAGTCCCTCGGTCAATTTTAAAATCGGTCGCGAAGCCGACAGCGTCATGATCACCACCACAAAGATGGCCTCGGTGTAGTTGACCCGCTGGGTGATATAAACAGTGACGGTTTTCCAGTCGTAAAAAAAGAAAATGGCTGCCGCCAGGGCGATGGCCCATATGCCGAAGACGACTTCCACTTCTCCCAGGAAATGAAAAAGTTCTGCCCCGTGATGAACCGAGCGACGGTCCGCCAGTCCTTTTTTAATCTTACGGGCATGTTCGGCTTCCCAGTGATGAGCCACGGCCAGAAATTTGTTGGCCAGAAAGGTGTGAATGATGGCACACAGGAAGATGATCGTGGCGGCCAGGTTGAAGGGTTCTTCGACAATACGGTGCTTCAGGATGGCCCCGATATTGTGCATGTCGGCGTCATTGTAGCTTTCCAGGCTGGGAGGGAAATTCACTTTCGAGCTGTCGTTGTCGCCGGCAGCCTGACAAAGCCCGGTCAAAGCGGATAAAATAATCAGGGTGACGGCCAAGACAATCAGAGCGTACCCTGATTTCATGCGGATTGGTTCATATGAATTGATAAAAAACATTTTTCCTCTTCCTGATGGTTGGATTTATTATCAAGATAACCTATTATTCCAATCTGGACAACAACGTCCTCAAACGCCCCAAACTCCCTCGACATTGAACAAGACTTCATATAAACATATGGCTATTTGAACGAAATGAACCGCAAACCAGACGCAAAGATCGCAAAGGAGTTTATTTTTTAACGAATCGGAACCCCGGTGAAACAAAAAAGAAACAGGTTTCACGGGGCAGGCGAACGATTCAATAAACCATTCAATCCTGCTAACCTTTTTCGATGCTTTTACCTCAATGGCGGTTCTGGCACCTAACAAAAAGTCTACTTCGTGACCGTTTTTTGATCTTCAGCAGGTCAGCGGGAACATCCCGGCATTCCAGACACGGCCGGCCAAAAGGTTTGCTCTGCCACGACGCAGTTTACGTGCACTGGATCCCGTGAGTAAAAAAGTGAACTTTCTGGATTCGATGAGCCGATGAATTTCATTGAGAAGTTCCGGAATGCGTTGGATTTCGTCAATGACAATGATGTCGGCGGGAGCCGCTGCAATCAGGGGTTCAAGTTCGTGGGGAGAAGCGGATAACTTTTGGAACTGGCACTTTGGACTGGCTCAATTACAGATTTTGATTTTGATTGTGTAATTTCAAATTCAATTGAGTAATTCGTTCAGTGAACCAGTATTACTGGGTGGATAAAGAAAGGCTGATCACCACCCCGGTGAAACAATAACCCGCTTATTTCAAATGAAAAACTTTTAAAACCGTCTCTTTTTGCTCAATTCCTGCCTGCGCCGAGACTGCGGCAGGCCGATCATACTCAAGGAAACGATAAATTACATGAATTGTCATTGTAATTACCAAATGCAGGCTCAGTTACCCTTCGATCGAAATTGTTAAAATATTCGTTTTTCTGTTATGCGAAAGCATACGCCTGTAATAATAACCAATATCTATATTAGATTCGCCACTTCTTTTTCGTGGCATCAAGTTTGCTACATTTTGTCATTTTTATAATGTCGCAACTTTTAACAATAACCGAAAAAAGGAGAAACGGATGAAATCGAAACGTGTTTTAGTAATGATTATTGCGGTTATCGCCCTGTGTGCATTTGCGTTGGTATCAACTACACCAGCGATGGCTGCCAGCAAGGAAAAAGCGACTGCGGAATCCACCAAGCCCCTGCCAACAGGAAAAATCAATATTAACACAGCCGATAAGGAAACCCTGATGACATTTCCCGGCATCGGTCCCACGAAGGCTGACGAAATCATGATGGTTAGGAAAGAGGGAAAATTCAAGAACCTGGACGACGTCATGGGTGTGACCGGGATCGGCGAGGAAACCCTGAAAAAGATGAAGCCGTTTTTGAAGTTTGAGTAGCTGTCACAATCAGGGCCGGTGAACGTCTGGACCCGGCAGTGACAAGACCAGGAGAATTCCGACCGTCAGCCATGGGGGCATCGTTGCCCCCATGGCTCTCATGGCTGGCTCTGAACATGTTTGCTCTCAATTATAACCGATCAAAAATCCGAACCCTTTACTAAGGGCCTCGGAAAAAATAAATTGCCCCATCCTGCTTGTCTTTTGGCCCGGCTACGGCGTTGCGTCAATGGCCTCATACAACCAGTATGAAACCATTGGCGCGCCTTGTATCCAAACCAAAATCCGGCGTAATCTCGGGCCAATTTATTATTTCCGAGGCTCTAGCCGCACATCATCAATATAGATGGTTCTTTGCCCTGGCAGACTGACAGCGAATATCCCGAGGCCTTGAATTTGATTTAATGCCATTTTGCGTTTAAGCGGCGCATTGGCGACCCGGCTGAGGGGTATCCTGATTAGATTCCAGCCGGTTGATATGGCAAAGCTTTGATTGAACCGATCCTCGTAGAGCTGGATGCCGCGGGTGTGCCGGCGGTCATGGACGCGGCAGGTGAGCTTGATGGGTACGCTGTCCGGGTTGTAAATACTCAGCTGCAGTTCCTGGTAATCCCGCCAATTTCCCGGAAAGTATTTTAACGCAACGCCGGAATATTTAGAGGTATTCAATGTCACTTTCAATGACGCTTTGTCGTGGGAATGAATGTGATGATCGATTGAAAAATCCGCATCTCCTGTCCAGCGGCCTTTTTCAAAACGTGACTCAAAATCCGCGAGGACAGGAAATTGCCCCCTGGCCCTTATCTCGTCTGAAATGGCAACTATCAGGGGTAAAAAGGCCATGAGCACCAATATCACGGAAATTGCCTGTAAAATCTTAAGGCCGGTTTTCGAAACTGTTTTTCGGCTCGGAGCACAGAAGGCCACCGCGACCAGACAGCCGATGATATCTCTCGCCACATCCATCAAATCAGAAGTCCGGAATGGTCCTGTCTGAAAAAGTTCAATCAGGCTCCCCAGGCAGATTGTAATGATACTGACAAAAACACCCTGGGTTAAAAAGGTTGTTTCGGCCCCCTTCGGCCAGTTCACCAGGATAAGATAGGTCAAAATAGAAAAAAAAAGGATATGCCCCAGGTCCCAAAAGTGTTTGTACGAACGTGGCGCATAATAGCTAAATCCCCCGGTAAAAAACAAAACAAAGCAGATTATGGCAATCGCTGTCAGCAGAACATTTTTTTTCGAGAATGAATTATTTTTTCTGGATGATATTTTGAAGTTTTTATTTGACAGACAACATCGCATATGAAACAAGCGCCGATATGTGGGAATAATTATACCATTAATGGGCAATATATTGCATAACCATAATAAAGAATGATTTCAAATTGTCAGGAGAGTCTGATGTTTCACCCAATTCGCTATTTTTTCATCACTATTTTCGTTTTTGTCACCACCGCCGCAACCGTCTCGGCCCAGGCCAATAGTATCACCCTGGCCTGGGCGCCCAATGCCCGCTCCGAGAGTGTAACTGAATATAAACTATACTACAAAACCGGTGCTTCCGGTAGGCCTTATAGAGGGACGGGTCTCGATCAGGGGGATTCACCGATTACCATCCGGGTGGCTGATCTGGCCGATAGAAATAACCCGGGATTTGGTTTGAGCGGTTTAACAGCCGGCGTTACCTATCGATTTGTGCTTACGGC
>JAOZUU010000254.1 GCA_029938515.1 Desulfobacterales bacterium
AGCATTATGCCGAGGGAACAACTTTTCAGATCGGCAAAATCGAAATGGTGGCCAATACGGGCACCTATATTGATGCGCCGTTTCATCGATATGATGAGGGCAAGGATCTCTCGCAGCTTGATATGGCTTCGGTGGCCAACCTTGACGGTGTGGTGTTTCATGCAGATACAGGCACCCTCGCGATCCAACCGGATCTTTTCAAAGCCGAGAACGTGAAAGGCAAAGCTGTCCTGATCCACACCGGTTGGGATTATCACTGGGGCACCAAACCTTATTTTAAAGATCACCCGTATTTAACCCGGGAGTCTGCCGAATATTTAAGATCAGGCGGTGCCGCTGTGGTAGGAATCGATTCCTTTAATATCGACGAAAATACCGACGGAACGCGACCGGTGCATACAATTTTGATAGGGGCCGAAATTCCCATTGTCGAGCACATGTGCAATCTGGCCATCCTGCCTGAAACCGGGTTTAATTTTTTTGCGGTGCCGGCGCCGGTGAAAGGTATGGGATCATTCCCGGTGCGGGCTTTTGCGATAGTTTAGAAGTTTAAATTTTCGCAAAGCCGCAAAGAAGTGAGCAAAGGTATAATTTTTGTTTGTTGTGATTAAGGCTATTCCTATTGCGGTGACGGACAATCATCTCTGCCAAAGTACCTGGCAAAGTCTTCTAATTCGACACCGTTGCCGATAGTCAATTGATGTGCCAGATCATCGCCATCCACATCCTGATCATTGTCGTGATCTCCCACGCAGAAATCTATGGGTTCGTCGAGGATAATGTCGCCGATATCGATAACATCACCGGCGCTGACTTTAACCTCTTTTACTGTTTTCGACTCATAACCGGGGTTGTCAACGAGCAGATCGTATATGCCCGGCGGGAGCGGCATCAGATCAAAATTGCCTTTAACGCCGGTCAATGCCGGGGGCAGGCTGATATTTCCGGGAATAGCCACCGAACTGCCCAGCTGGTTGTCGGCACCTTTGAGAATCACCCGACCGACAATTGCCCCCGCCTCTTGCGGGGAAAGAATTATAATCTCGTCGAAGTAGCGCGCTGAGATATTATCCGCCTTGTCCTTGAACTGAGTATAGACAATCGCATTGCCCGCTGAATCAGGTTGGATCTTCCAGGGCATGGTCGGCGCATAGGCCATCCAGGGTTCACCGGACAAATCCGGGTCGTTGCCGATACGCACCATTTCAGTGTCTTCATCGGCATGGAAGCCCAACTCCACCGCAATATCTGTGGAATAGGTAGCATGCCGATTGATCGCCACACCACCTACCGGCGGACTGGGATCTTCGTTGGGTGTTCCGCTAAAGACTTTGCTGGGGGCGCTTTGGCTGCCTTCTTTTCCCTCACCGATCACAATATAATAATAGGTTTTACCGTTCTCCCGGCCTCCATCAGAGTACAATCCGTCAGTCTCACGGGGGTCGAATTCGGCTATCGTCTTGAATGGTCCTTCGGGATCCTCGCTGCGTTGAATAATCACCCTGGCGTATTGGGCACTGACCGGGAAACGCAGGAGATTGGCCCCACCCAGCAGTTTGAACGGCGGCTGATGATCCGGCTGCCAGTTGATCACTTCCACATCAATCGGCTTCGGCAGGCGATCATCCCTGGGATTGAGCGGATTGGCGCCCCGTTTGACCTCGGAACCATCGGATTCCCCTCCGTTGTCGGTATCCGGATCACAGGGATCGGTTCCTAAACGGAACTCCTCTATGTTACTCAAGCCGTCATCATCATAGTCTCCATCAGGTTCAAAAACCTTAGGATCGAGGCATGGATGACGCAACTCATAGCGATCCGGCATGCCGTCCTTGTCGGTGTCAGGCTCACTCTGTAATTCGCTGGGTCCTTCGAAGATTTGGAAGGCGCCTTTGCTTTGACGGGAGAACGGGCGTTCTGCATTAGTCTTGCCTTCAGCCATGACTTCAACATTGTAGCTTCCGCGCTGGCTTTCACATTTGTCCGGATCTTTGGGATCACAATCCGGCAGACCGGTAAGACTAAAGGCGGTCGTGCGGTTGTATCGGCCACCATAAACGCCGTCGTTGGCCTCACCATCATCATGATTGCCGTCATCGAACATCATCACACTCTCTGTCTCACCATCCGGGTGTTCTACCAGGGCTTCGACCTTAGCACCGATAATCGAGCCTTTGACATCAGTCAGCACTGCAAGCACGATCACCGGCAAGCCGTGATAAAACTGACCGCCGCCCTGGGGACGCTCCCGAACGGGTAATAATTCCTGATTAAAGAAAACCTGCAGATTGGCCCCCTTATAAACCCGGGCAGACAGAATACCCTCAAAGCTGGTCCCACCGCCTAATGATTCCACCGCCACATCCCAATTACCGGGCGCCATCTCGGGGATATGGACGACGATGTGAGTATCTGCTTTGTAAATCCTAACCCCATCGACACCGTCCATTATCAGATTGCCATCCGGGTCTAAGATTTCCACGCCAAGGTCTGTGCCACTATCGTCCCACTGGAATAAGAAGCGCGCATGGGTTACATTCTCTTCGGTGATCGGCACAACATATTTGCGCGAATCACCCGTTGACGCCAGGTCTCCCCTGACCTGCCATAGGCGTTGAAGACCATAGGTGTTCTCCAGCGCACTGGCATAGGCGTCTCCCAGTCGCAAGGGTAAAGTATCGGAAGCTGCCGCACTGGCCGTCGCCGATACCGCAGTGCTCACATCCACATAGTAGTATTCACCGCCCGTCGCTGCAGCGATGTCCTGCAACAAGACCTGATCCGTCAATGGACCCAGTGCTATGGTGTGGATCTTTATTCCCGCTGCTATAATAGCGCCCCGGACATCGGTCCAGAATTTGGCTTCGTTTTGCATACCGTCGCTGAGCAAAATGATCCAATCCTCACCAATAACAGAGCCCCGAATCGGGTATTCACTTTTTGCTACATCCAGGCCGTCGCCGATGGAAGTCATTCCACCGTCAACCAGCGAGTTGATCGACGTTTTAACATTGGCGCGGTGCACATCAGTGGCAGTTGCCAGGATTTGATCCAGGGTGGCATCGACGTTGGGCTCAACAAAATCGCCGTTGAAACTTACCAGCCCCACCTTGTCATCCGCGGAGGCAGCGTCCACATACAGGTTGGCGGCGCTCTTGGCGGCATCGATCTTGGGTGAGGCTGCCGGGCTGCCCATACTGCCCGAGCGGTCGATCACCAGCATCTCGTCCAGCACGCGTTTTTCGTACAACACCGCATCATCCTCGGCATCGGATATACCGCCAAGCTTGACGATGAGATCATAATCACCGGTTACCGCCTTGGGCGGTGCCTGGACCACTAACCAGTATTCGCCTTGAACATAAGCGCCGGTGATGACCTGGGCCTCGTCTGCCGGTATGTCCGAGCCGATAAAGACCTCGAAATCTCCCGGCAACAACCCCTCGACTGTAGCATCATCGAGGAAATTTGCACTGACCACGACTCTTACCAGGATAGTCTCCGGTTCATCCGGCAGGCCGGCATAAGCCTGATAGGTGAAGTTCGGACGTTTGATCTGAAGCTTAAAGCCGGTGCAATCAAAGGTGTAATCAAAGCTGGGAGCATCGTCGAAACCGGTCACCACCGCCACCAAACGGGTGTAGGGATCGGCCGGACGCTGGATAAAGGCGCGTACAAAACGATCCGTGACACTTTTATGCAGACTGGCAACATCATCCGTGCCTTTGATGGTCAGGAGCGCATAACCGGCCTGATCGCCTTCACCTTTAAAGCCCACCACACCACTGGTGCACTCCTGAATATTGGCTTCGTAATAGCGGGCTCCCCAGGACACTACGCTATCGGCCGTCGGTCCTTTCTGAGGCGGGATATTACCGCTCCAGCGTCTATCGACGGGGTTGTAGCTGCCGCTGACACCATCGTTTTCATCCATATAACGGTATTTAATGGCATCCACCAATCCTGAGGTGTCCAGTTCTTTGGCAAAATTGGTAATTGTGAAATCGTGAAATACATTTTCCAGAGTAGCGGTTGTGTCAAAATCCTGCAGGGTGTCGCGAACGGTTGCGACGGTATCCGGCGAGGCGTTATTCGTTTCGGCGTTTTCCCAGAAGGTGCGAATAAAGTCCACACCGACCTCCGGTTCAACGGCTACCGTTCCAAATTGTTCGCTCATATAATTCCAGAATAATGCGGAGCGATAGGAGGCATTCCAGATGTTTTGATTGGGATTAGCCAGAAAATTGTTGATGGTCGAGCGATAGGTTATACAACCGGCATTGCCGTCAAGATCGCCGTATATCTTATCCTGCAACAAGCGTGCGGTGCCTTCTACCGGCATGCTGCCCCAGGTGCTCCATTTGTTAAAGGTGATGTAAGCGTATTGTACGTGGTGGAACAATTCATGGCCGACCACGAGACGCAGACATTGCTCTGCCGCTTGTATATATAGGGGCGCAGGCATGTTGATTCGATCCGATGGGGCGTTGCCTGAATCGCAGCCGCCATGGGGTCCGCAATCAAAGACCAGGGTGTCTTCCGAAGCGCCATTGAAATCGGCATCCTTAAAGCCTTCGTTGGAATATCCGGCATGATAACCATTGGGATTGCCCTGGGCGGGAGCGTCATTGTTATCCAAAGCGTCTGCCAGATTTTGGGCCTGACCGGTGGGAAAGTAATTCATATCATCGCCAACTTGAATGTTGTTGGGATCGTAGGGATTATTATTCGTGTAGCGGACGTTGTAACTCTCGTTGGGCGTCGTCCGAACATCCGGCAGGGGGCCAGGGTGTGTCGCCAGTGCCACCTGGGATGCAAACAAAATGGCCAATCCAATAACGAAAAAACTGTATTTTTCTTTCAATATTTTATCCCTTCCTTTCTCCAATTTGAGTTCAAGATGTGGCGAATAGCGGTTCCCGCCGGCAGAAAATAGCA
>JAOZUU010000255.1 GCA_029938515.1 Desulfobacterales bacterium
CCAGCATGCGACCGTACCGATCGGTTTTTTTCTGTTCAAACTCGAGACGAATTTTCTTGCCGTCAACCAGTTTGCGATTAAACCGCTTGGCCACGTAAGCATACGGCTGTCCCTGCTGCCGCTCATAATCGATCTCCGGGGTGTTGATCCCCAGATATCTGAGTTTTCGGCCATCGTCTAAAGCAACGGTATCCCCGTCGTTGACCCACCGAACACGCACCCATTCGGCTGTCCCGGTTTGGGCATGGATAAATACCAGGCCCATCGCAATAACCAGGATCAGGAACCACTCTCTCAAACCCCGTTCAGTACGTTTCATTCCTATTCTCTCATCGGATTGTAAATCACGATTGTTGGTTTACAAAATGCAAAGGAAATCCCCTTATCTTTCCTTTATTAATGGGAAAAACATCGAACCGTAGAACAAGGAATGTCGAATTTAGAAGGAAGGAATTTGCTTTTTTTAATATAGAAAACCAGTTAGAGCAAAGCGATAGCTCACTTCTTCATTCGAAATTCTTTGTTCGATATTCGATATTCTAACAACTCAAGCTACAATTCTTGACTGCACTCTCATCCAGCATCGTGGCCAAACCGCCCCGATCCGAAGGAATAAACCCAAGGGATTTCTGCCAGACCTCATCGTCTTCCATGCAAAAATAAATAAGGACATCCGGTGCATACATTCTTATAGCTTCAACCATACGGCGGTAGAGGCGGATACGCAGCGGTTTGAAATAGCGCATTTTTCCATCCAGACCGGTAATGAATTCACCATAAATGATTTTTGAATCCTGAAAACGATATTCAATGGTCTTTTTTAAGGGGCCCATGAATCGAAAAGTACCCAGACTGATCCAGGTGATACTTTCCGGTCGGACATGGGAGAAAAGCATTTGAATCACCTGACGGTATTCGCTTTCGCAGCCTTCATAAATAACCAGGGGGTCAAAATGAAACGCCAGGGGATAGCCGTGCGATTGAGCGTCCACCGCCGCCCGAAAACGTGCGGACAAAGAAGCGGTTCCTTTTTCCTCGGACCGGATGATTCGGGGGGTATTCAACGACCAGGCCAGAATCGTTTTTTGGCGATGATCCAGACGCAATAAATCATCAATGGCCGTGGTCTTGGTTTTGAGTTCAAGGACGGCGCTGGATTGCAAGGCAAATCGGGGGATCAGTGTTTTTGAAAGTGAAGTGCATGGTTCCCAGATCAAACTATCGGTGAATTCTCCGGTGCCGATTCGGGATACGCGGTTTTCAGAAAAAAAATCATCCAGCTCAATCATCATGTCTTCGTGGTTGACAAAGTATTGCAGCACCGGCGGATGAAAATAGGATTGCAAAATACAATAAGTACAATCCATGGTGCAATAGGTGCCGATGTGAAGGATTTGATACCCACAGCAGGTATACGCGCGAGTGCCCGGACAGGGACGGATAAATCGCCCCCGGTTGGCGGTAATAAATAACGTTCGCTTGCCCGCGCCAATCGGATCGGATGCACTGCGAACATATGCATGCACCGTATTGACGGAATCGACCGTTTCAGTTGGAACGCTGAAATGACGGCGCAGTTTTCGTGTGTTGGGATGTTTTGCGATTGTTCGATCAATAAAGATTTTAGAAATGGTCATCCAGTTGTTTACCCTTTCCGATTGCCGACAAGGATTTCCAAATCGAAATCTGGATCGAAATCGAATTCCGCCTACCCATAAGACTCGGTATCTTCTGGGACGCAATAACCCCTTCAACTCAAGCGACTAAGCATTGCGGCCATGCGATCAAATTCAACTTTACATGTCCAAGCGACATGTTGTTTCGATTTCGACAGCGATCCCGATTTGGATTTGGATAATAAATACTCGAATTTTATATTGACCGTCAACGATAAACCATGAACTGATTGACACGGAAACGCTTTCCATATAATTAATTGAATTAATGGTGACATTGATTTAATTCATGAATTCTTTGCGCCTTTGCCTGCCCCGTAGCTCTGGCAGATGGTA
The DNA here is from genome assembly GCA_029938515.1 of Desulfobacterales bacterium. Taxonomy (GTDB): domain Bacteria; phylum Desulfobacterota; class Desulfobacteria; order Desulfobacterales; family QNYZ01; genus QNYZ01. The sequence continues at coordinate 2,013 of JAOZUU010000255.1, forward strand.
CTGGGGCACCTCTGCGGGAGACATTTTACCCGTTGTTACCAGCACTTATTGAGAAGTTACATTTCCGAGACGGTCTCTTCCCATGAGCAATGATCATTCTAAAAATGGTCGACTGATTGCGGTTTTCTTTCTCGGTGTCCTGTTGCTGACGTATCCGATTCTTACCCTGTTTGATCATTCAATATTGTTGTTCGGTATTCCCCTGCTGTTTCTATATTTATTTAGCGTCTGGGTTGGATTGATCGGATTGATCGGATTGATCACCCGGGGCGCCCTGCGAAACCGGCCAGCGGGTACCGGCGGCAAGGGTCGCTGATGCTCAATACATGGACTATCCTGCTGGCTTCTTTTGGATACGTGGGATTATTGTTCGCGATCGCCTATTACGGTGACAAACGTGCCGATCAGGGGCGCAGTATCGTCAGCAACCCGTATATCTATGCCCTGTCGCTGGCTGTGTATTGTACCGCCTGGACATTTTACGGCAGCGTGGGACGGGCATCGAATACCGGCGTCGGTTTTTTACCTATTTACCTGGGCCCTACCCTGATGGCAGCCCTGGGCTGGCTGGTACTGCGGAAGATCGTTCATATCAGCAAGATCCACCGCATTACAACCATTGCGGACTTTGTATCTTCCCGTTACGGAAAAAGCGCGACGCTGGGGGGGATGGTGACCATCATTGCCGTGCTGGGCGTGGTTCCTTACATCTCCCTTCAATTAAAAGCCATTTCGACGACATTTAATTTGATCAGCAGTTATCCGGATGTACTGGTTGACATCGACCACTCACAGGTCTCGTTTGTAGAGGATAATGCCTTTTATATCGCCTGGGCACTGGCGCTTTTTGCAATCCTTTTCGGTACCCGGCACTTGGAGACGACCGAGCGTCATGAAGGACTGGTGGCGGCCATCGCCTTCGAATCGATTGTTAAACTGATTGCTTTTTTAGCGGTGGGGTTATTTGTCACTTTCGGTATATTTGACGGGTTTGGCGATCTGTTCGGACGCGCCGCGGAGATTCCGGCGATTAAAGACCTGTTTGTTTTGAGTAAAACACCCGAGACGTATGCCGGATGGACCATGTACGTTTTTCTGGCCATGATGGCAGTTATCTGTCTTCCCCGGCAATTCCAGGTTACGGTGGTGGAAAATGTGGATGAAGCCCATTTGAACAAAGCCATGTGGCTGTTCCCTTTGTATATGTTGATCATTAACCTCTTTGTCCTGCCGGTGGCATTCGGCGGGATGATGGAATTTCCAGACGGCCGGGTGGATGCTGATTTGTTTGTCTTGAGTCTGCCCATGGTCCATGGGCGTTCCGGGCTGGCCCTGTTGGTGTATATCGGCGGGTTATCCGCGGCCACCGGTATGGTCATCGTGGAAACCGTAGCGCTTTCCACCATGCTGTGTAATAACCTGATCGTGCCGATCCTCCTGAAGATACCATCCAGCCGATTTTCCCAATTGCCCGATTTTACCAGTTTTCTTCTGACGGTCCGAAGAACCAGCATCATCCTTGTTCTCCTGCTGGGCTATTTGTATTTCCACCTGATTGGGGAACATTACACACTGGTATCCATCGGGTTAATCTCGTTTACGGCCGTGGCCCAGTTTGCGCCGGCCATAATCGGCGGTTTATTCTGGAAGGGTGGTAACCGCAACGGCGCGCTTGCCGGTTTAGGGGTCGGGTTTTTCGTATGGTTCTACACCCTGGTGCTGCCGTCCATGGCTCAAGCGGGATTGCTCCCACAGGCATTTATTTCGGACGGCCCATTCGGCATCTGGCTGCTGAAACCGTTTGAGCTTTTCGGGCTGAATATCGGCATTACCTCTAGTGATCCCATCGCTAATGCGGTATTCTGGAGCATCCTATGCAATATCACGGCCTATGTGATGGTATCGTTCTTAAGCCGTCCTTCGGCCATGGAACATACCCAGGCGGCATTATTCGTGGACGTTTTCCGTTTTTCCCGGCGCCGCGGCGATTCACCCTTTTGGCGGGGTACAGCCTCGATACCGGACCTGAGGGCACTTCTGGCCAGGTGCCTGGGTGAAGAAAGGGCCGATTATGCCCTGTTCGCCTACGCCCAGAAACGGAATCTCAACTGGGATAAAAGCATTAAGGCCGATGCCGGGCTGGTGGAATTTGCTGAAAAACTGCTAGCCGGTGCCATCGGGTCCGCCTCGGCCCGGGTAATGGTCTCATCCGTGGTGAAGGAAGAACCGCTGGGGATCGAGGAAGTCATGGGTCTTCTAGACGAAACCCGTGAAGTGATCGCCTACAGCCAGGAGCTGGAAAAGGCTACGACCGAGCTCAAATCGGCCAATGAACGGTTAAAGGAGTTCGACAGCTTAAAGGACGAATTCATATCAACGGTCACCCATGAATTGCGCACCCCGCTGACCGCCGTGCGATCCATCGCCGAGATCATTCACGACAGCCCGTCTCTCGGGGCCGCCCGGCGAGTTGAATTTGCCGGGATTATCATCAAGGAAAGTGAACGCCTCACCCGTTTGATCAATCAGGTGCTCGATTTTCATAAGTTTGAGTCCGGGCGGATGGAATGGCAATTGTCAAAAGTGAATCTATCATCCGTTGTTCGCCAGGCGGTTACCGGTATCAATCAATTGATTCAAAACAAGCAAATCCGGATCAATCTGGATATACCCGATCAGGTCCCGGAAATTGATGGGGACAAGGATCGGCTGGTACAGGTGATGATCAACCTGGTTGCCAATGCGGTCAAGTTTTGCCCTCCCGATTCGGGCCGGATTGATATTTCGTTAGCGGTTAAACAGGAAGACATTCAAATAAATGTCAAAGACAACGGCCCCGGAATCACGTCGGAAGAACAGGAAGTCGTCTTCGAAAGATTCAGGCAGGTCGCTTCCACCGGCAAGGGCCGGCCATCCGGCAGCGG
>JAOZUU010000256.1 GCA_029938515.1 Desulfobacterales bacterium
GTGCGTTTTTCACGGTTGCCGGTTTTGCGGAAGTTTTCGAGTTCCTGAAACATGGAGACCGGATCGTGGGGCACTTTAAGATCCACCTCGGTTTCTTCCATGGGTTTTAAAAGCGCACGTTGCACGCCGGTCCGGGAGACATCCACGCCGACGAGGTTGCGGCTGCCGGCGATTTTGTCGATTTCGTCGATATAGATGATACCGTTCTGGGCCAGTTCAATATTATCGTCGGCTTCGCGCACCAGGTCCCGTATCAGGTCTTCCACATCTCCCCCGACATAACCGGTCTCGCTGAATTTGGTGGCATCCCCCTTGACAAAGGGCACCCCTATTTTCCGAGCGATGAGCTTAATCATGTAGGTTTTACCGACACCGGTGGGTCCGATCATCAAGACGTTGTTCTTGATACTGCCCACCATCTCGTTGACGGTTTCAGGAGAATCGGCCGCCCGTACAATCCGGTTAAAATGGGTACAGATTTTAGTGGACAGGATCTCTTTGGCCCGATCCTGTTTGACGATGTATTGATCCAGATGGCTGATCAGCGCTTCGGGGGTGAGATCGAAGTCGATTCTTTGCTTTGACTGGAGAGGTGTTTTTCCATCCGCGGTCGAGTCGGCCTGGGGCAGCACCACCGGTGTGATCATCCGCACCGCGCCACCATACTTCTTGGTTAAAAAATCACTGATATCTTTTTCGATCTCCTTGGGGTCCGGTATCTTTTCCATATTCGTCTCCTTGGCAGAGACTATAATCACCCCCATATCGGTTTTCAAGGAGTGACTTGACGGGGGCACTTCTTGTCTCTGGTTCAGGTTAAATTATATCCAGGTTAGCACTGCAAGCCTAAAAATGGAAATAGTCTGGTTGACATCTTTACCCGGCGCTATATAATTCCCTGCATTGGCTTAACCTGAATTGAGCAATTTTTGCCTCGCTCTGCACCAATCTATTGAGCGCTAAGGCTTTAAAAAATACTCGGCATATCCAACGGGTATGCCTGTGTTTTTTGAAAGCCTTATCATCTCAATATCTTGGCACATAGCTTCACAAAAAATCGCTCAATTCAGGTTAAAAAAACAGGAGAAAACCAGTGACATCCACTCAAAAAAATTCCGACTGGATTTACGTGGTCGTGCAGACGCCTGGGGAGAACGAAATGTTTTTGGGGCAGCATGACGACGAAAAAGATATTTCCTTTATTCCGGTGTTTCACCAGAAAGAAGATGCGCTTCAATGTCTTCCCTTGATGAAAAGGGACCGATCCCTGAAATACGAAGTACAGGCGGTTCACAGGGAAGAAATTTCGGAACAAACGGCAAAAACAGGCTTTCTTCTTTACTTCCTGGATGAAAACGGTGTGATCCTGGAAAGGATTGATCCTGCTGATGGCCAAATAGGGAAATAATTTGGTCGGACGTTTATGGAAACCGAGTCGATCAATTGACAGACAGGCCGCTTAGATTTTTATTCCTTGAACCTTTCTTTGGTGGTTCCCACCGTGACTTCGCCGATGGGCTAAAGACCCATTCCCGGCACCGGATCGACCTGGTGACTCTTCCCGCCCGTTTTTGGAAGTGGCGCATGCGCGGGGCGGCGTTATACTTTTATCAACAAATTAAAAACCTGAATACGTACGACGGCCTCATTATTTCAGATCTGATGAGCCTTGCAGATTTCAAGGCGCTGACCGGCCCCGAATGTCCCCCGACCCTGGTCTATTTTCATGAAAATCAGCTGACCTATCCCCTGGCGCCGGGTGAAACCATGGACTACCAGTTCGGCTTTACCGATATTACCACGGCGCTGACGGCGGATATGATCCGATTTAATTCCCGGACCCATAGCGATGCATTCTTCACGGCGCTCCCTGAATTCATCGAAATGATGCCTGAATACAGGCCCCGGTGGGTGAGCGAGACCATTCGCCAAAAAGCCGGGGTGATTTATCCGGGCGTGGGGATTACCCACCATGATGACAATCGTCCGGGAATGCAGTCGCCGGAAGATCCACCGCTGATTATCTGGAATCATCGCTGGGAATTCGATAAGAACCCAAAAGCGTTTTTCGATGCTCTGGATACCGTTCAAGCGCAGGGATTCGAATTTCGGGTGGTGCTTCTGGGTGAAAATTTTCAGGCTGTCCCCAAGGAATTTCTGGCGGCCCGGGAAAAATACGGGGACTGGATTGTTCAGTATGGATATGAACCCAACCGTTCGGTCTACTGCCGATGGTTAAGGCGGGGAGCGGTTGTAATCAGCACGGCCCTGCAGGAAAATTTCGGTCTGGCGGTGGTGGAAGCCGTCAGTGCCGGCTGCCTGCCCCTGTTGCCCCGACGGCTGGCCTATCCCGAGGTGATTCCCGCCGCGTATCATGCCCAATGTCTCTATCGGGATCAGGCGGACCTGGTGTCAAAACTGGCTCGAATCATTACCGATCCCGGTCGATTGTCCGACCTGAGCCAAGCCCTGGCGGCCCGTATGAAAAAATATGCCTGGGAGAATCAGATCGATGCCTATGATGATCTGCTGACTTCACTGGCTGACCGCCGCCCCGGCGTTTTGACCGATTTATGAAAAAAGACAGGCATCTGGTTTATGAAAAAACAAGCATCCGGTTTATGAAGAAACAAGCATCCGGCCCGGACCGATTGAATATCTGCCTGCTCAGTTACCGGAGCAATCCCCATAGCGGGGGGCAGGGGATCTACCTGAAAAATTTGGCACGGGAGCTGAAAGGCCTGGGGCATCGGGTGGCCGTGGTGGCCGGCCCGCCGGGTCCGGAGCTTCCCCCGGATATCCCGGTGAACCGAATTCCCGGCCTCGACCTTTACAATCCGGGTGATCCGTTTCGCACCCCGAAGATGAAAGAACTGGCCGATCCGGTCAATCTGATGGAATGGCTCGGGGTGATCACCGGTGGTTTTCCCGAACCGTTTACTTTCGGTATCCGTGCGTATCGGTTTGTTGCCAGCTGTTATCGCGACTTTGATATCGTACATGATAACCAGGGGTTATCCTACGGAATTCATGCGATTGGCGAACTATTGCCCCTGGTGGCCACGATCCATCATCCCATCTCCGTTGACCGGGATATTGCCGTCAGGAACGCGCCGTCCATTGTCCGGAAGGTCCAACAGCTCAGATGGCATTCATTTATCGGCATGCAAAAGCGGGTCGCCCGGTCCTTTTCCCCGATCATCACGGTTTCCCAAAGTGCCCGGGACGATATCGCCGAACAATTCGGGATTGACCGGAAAAAATTTGCCGTGATTTCCAATGGCGTCGATATGTCCCTTTTTCGTCCGTTATCGGAAATCCATCGGGAAAAAAACCGGGTGATTACCATCAACAGCGCCGATATCCCCTTAAAGGGGCTCGGTTATCTGCTTCAGGCCGTGGCCGGTTTGAGCGATAAACGAAAACTCCGACTGATCGTCGTGGGTACATCTAAGAAAAACGGGACGATCCATCGCCTTATCCGGAATCTTGGCATTGGTGACCAGGTCACCTTTACCGGTCGAATCGACGATGCGTCCTTTATCCGGGAATACGCCCGGGCCGAAGTGGCGGTGATCCCTTCGGTATACGAAGGATTCGGGTTGCCGGCGGCCGAAGCCATGGCCTGCGGCGTTCCCGTGATCAGTACCACCGGCGGTGCGCTGCCTGAAGTCGTGGGAGATGCCGGGATTCTCGTGCCGCCGGCCGATCATGAAGCCCTGGCCGGGGCGATGGATGATTTGCTTGGAAATCCCACGCGGTTAGCCGAGCTGGGTAAGGCCGGGCTGCAACGGGCCCGGCGTTATTTTTCATGGCGGCGAACCGCCGAGGAAACCGTGGGTGTTTATAAGGAAGCCATTAATGATCACCTTCGATCTTAAACAATTGAGGCTCAATCCCGGTGATCGGGTTCTGGATATCGGATGCGGAACCGGGCGTCATGCCTGTGCGATCTACGCCTGTGAAAAATTATTCGTCATTGCCGCGGACAGGCAGACGGCGGATGTCGTCCATGCGCGTGACCGGTTACGGTTTCATGATCAACTGCGGATCCATCGGGACGGTTGCTGGGCGGTCAGCACCATGGATATCAATCATCTCCCTTTTCCCGATGAATGTTTCGATCTGGTGATTTGTTCGGAAGTCCTCGAGCATATTTCCGATCACTTTCAAGCGATTGGCGAATTGGTTCGCGTATTAAAAAAAGGGCGGGACCTGGTCGTGAGCGTGCCCCGCTATTTTCCCGAGAAGATCTGCTGGCGCCTGTCCCGCGAGTACCGGGAAACCCCCGGCGGTCATATCCGGATTTATCGGTGGAAAATGATTGTCAATCTACTTGAAGGCGCCGGATTAAAACCCCGTCGGGTTCATTTTGCCCATAGCCTGCACACCCCTTATTGGTGGCTGAAATGCCTCGTCGGCCCCCATCGAACGGATGTACCCGCCGTGAACCTGTACCAGCGGTTTCTCACCTGGGATATTTTGAAAAAACCACCTGTCGTCCGATTTATTGATCGGTTGCTGAACCCTTTGATGGGAAAAAGCCTGGTGATTTACGCGCGGAAATGATGATCGCTATTTTTTATTTTTACAAAAAATAAATTCCCTGAGTCCATTTCGAAAAAGAAACGACTGGACCGATTTCAACGGGTCCAGCACGCCTATCAAGTCCCCGGTTTTGCGGGCATGCAGGGGCAGGTTGAGGTGCGGTTGGGCCCGGAGGGCAACGCGAAAGTCCTTTTGCAGGACAAAGGCGTTGACTTCGGTATTTTTTTTCGTTTCAGTTGCGGCACAGACCACAACCATGCCCCCCGGCTTGAGCATATCGTAACATCGCCGACCGGCTTCATTCGTATCACCATCGGCCAAGCGGTCCGGAAGGTCCCAGAGGAGAAT
>JAOZUU010000257.1 GCA_029938515.1 Desulfobacterales bacterium
CGCAGTGTCCTGGAGAGTTACGCCGCCGGGCTGGCGGCCGTTCGGCATCGGCAAGGTGAGTTGGCTCCCCTGGAAAAGAAAATCGATGACTTTCAAAGATATCTGGATGAGGGTCGACGGAATCAGCTGGTGAAGATCAATACGGAATTTCATCATATGCTGTATGCGTTGAGTGGAAATTCCCGGCTGATTACCATGATCGATACCTTGCGGGATCAATTTTATCGGTTTCGGGAAATAATTCTTAAAAAGGAAGGCCTGGCCAGAGCCAGCAATGGGGATCATCAGCAAATGCTGGCATGTATCCGCAAGCGGGATGTGGAGGGAACCGAGTGCCTGGTGAGGCAGCACATCTTAAAGGGGCAAAAAGCCGTATTGGCGGATTTTGATAAAGTTGGTGATGATAATTAGCGAAACTCCACTCAAACCGATGAATTGGTGAATGGAACATTTAATGGATCAATGTGGAACGATGCTGGATACCGGATGCTCGATCCAGGTAGCTGGAAATTAAAATTTTAAGTTCATAGTCTATGTAAACGGACAGAGGAACTATCAAATGTTAGAAAAAAAGATCAGGGTGCTTATTGCCAAGCCGGACTTAGACGGCCATGATCGCGGCGCCAAGGTTGTGGCGCTCGCTCTCCGGGATGCCGGTATGGAAGTGATTTATTCCGGACTTCATCAGAGTATCGATCAGATCCTGAATACCGCTTTGCAAGAATCGGTGGACGTGATTGGTCTGAGCATCATGACCGGCGGTCACCTTCCCATCTGTAAAAAATTGTTCAATCGCTTGAAAGAAGAGGACATGGAAGATGTCCATGTTGTTGTGGGGGGCGTGATCCCCAAAAAAGATATTCCGAAATTAACCGAATCGGGTGTTAAGGGCGTATTTCCCGGCGGAACGAATTTTGATGAAATCGCTGATTCGATCCAATCAATGGTGATTGAAGATTGATGATTGACGACTTTCGATTGATGATTGAAGATTGTCGATTGAAGATTTAAGGAATTCCGCCAATTATAATTCCAATAAAAATAGTGGAGCGTAAGCGACTTCCACAAATCGTCAATCTTCATTCGTCAATCGTCAATGTATAGATCTTCCAGGAGGGTTTATGGGCGTTGCCAAATATTTAAGAAACGAAAAAGACGGCATTGAGGACGTTATTTATCAGTCAGGAATTCGCGTAAAACCGAGTTATAATCAAAGCGATCTTGATGAAATAGGGTTTGATTACCAGGATGATTTAGGGGATCCGGGTGAATTTCCGTTTACCCGCAGTCTTCATCCCCAGGGCTACCGCAGCCGGGCCTGGACGACTCGGCAGTACACCGGATTCGGTACGCCCGAGGAAACCAATAAGCGCTTCAAGTACATGATTTCTCACGGTCAGACAGGTTTAAACGTCGCCTTTGATCTGCCCACCCAGATGGGGCTGGATTCAGATGATCCCAGGGCCGAGGGAGAAGTCGGCCGGGTGGGAATGGCGGTGGATTCCCTGAAGGATTTTGAGATCGCTTTCAAGGATATTCCTTTTGATAAAATCGGTTCCGGGCTGACCATCAATGCCAACGCCAGCGTGATGCTGGCCATGTACCAGGCGGTGGCTGAAAAGTTCGGTTATCCCAAGGAAGTTATCAGCGCCACCCCCCAAAACGACATTTTAAAGGAGATGATCGGTCGCGGGGCCTGGATTTTTCCGGTGGAACCGGCGGTGCGGCTTGTCGGCGATACTATTGAATATGCCATGAAGGAGCTGCCGCGCTGTAATCCGGTCAGCGTATGCGGCTACCATATCCGCGAATCCGGTGCCACGCCGGTTCAGGAAATCGCCTGCGCGTTCGAGATTGCCCGGACTTATATCGACAATGTGGCCGCGCGGGGAATAAGCCCCGCCGATTTTGTGGGACGATTTACGTTTAATTTTAATGTGTACGGAAATATATGGGAACAGATCGCCAAGTTCAGGGCCGCTCGAAAAATCTGGGCCAAGATGCTCCGGGAGGATTACGGTATAACGGAAAAGAAAAAATTGTTTTTACGGGGGTTGTTCGGCGGTGGCGGCAGCGGGCTGACCAAGGAACAGCCGGAGAACAATATTATTCGGGGAGCCTACTATGCCCTGGCCGCAGCCCTGGGTGGCGCCCAGACAACGGCCCTGTGTTCGTTTGACGAAGCCTATACGATACCCACACCCCGGGCGGCTTTATTGTCCCTGCGAACCCTGGAACTATTGATGGACGAAGTCGGCTTGCGGGACACAGTGGACCCCCTGGCCGGTTCATATTTTATCGAGACATTGACCAAGCAGATGGAAGCCAAGATCCGGGAGGAGATGGGGCGGATTCAGAAAATGGGGGGGATGACCACCGCTGTAGCCAATGGGACAATCCAACAGGAAGTGGCTCAACAGGCTTATGAATTTGAAAAATCGATTCAGAACAAGGAAGCCATTAAAGTCGGTGTCAACAAGTACACCGAAGGCGAGCATCCCGAAGTGGAACTCCACGGATACAACGAGGCCTGGGCCGCCAAGCAGATTGATAATTTGAAAAAAATGCGTGCCGGCCGTGACAACGAGCGGGTCGCGCAAAGACTGAAAGAACTGGCAAAAACAGCCGAAACCGGTGTAAATGTGATGCCCGATCTGGTAAAATGCTGTCAGGCGTATGCCACCGTGGGTGAAATGACCGGCGTTTTCAGGGAAGTCTTCGGTGAATGGCAGGAGCCGCGATTGTTTTAAATAAACCGGCGGGGGCAAAAGAGGTAGGAAGTGGAAAAGGGAACATTTCGTTTAGGATGTGATATTGGCGGCACCTTCACTGACTTTGTTCTGGTGGACAGTGAAACCGGTGAGATCCATACCCATAAATGTCTGACCACGCTGACGGATCCATCCGACGCAGTGGCGCATGGCATCGGTGAGCTGTCGGAAGTCGTCCCCCAAATGGTGCCCCGGATGGCGGAATTCATCCATGGAACGACGCTGGTCATCAATGCCATCATCGAAAGAAAAGGGGCGCTCACCGGTTTGATCACCACCAGGGGGTTCAAGGATGTCCTGGAATTGGGTCGGGAGATCCGGTATGATGCTTACGATATTTTTTCAGAATACCCGGAACCGCTGGTATCCCGGGAATTGCGCCTGGAAGTTGACGAGCGCATCGCCAGTGATGGCCGGGTGATAAAAGCCCTTGAACCCGAATCGGTTACCCGCGCGCTATCCGAGTTGCAAGCCAAAGGGATCGAATCCCTGGCTGTCTGCCTGATCAACTCCTACGAAAATCCGGTGCATGAAAACCAGATTAAAGCGATGGTCATGGCCCAGGCCCCCGATCTTTTTTTATCCACTTCTTTCGAAGTCCTCCCCCAGATCCGGGAATACGAAAGAACCAGTACCACCGTTACCAACGCCTACGTCAAGCCGATTACGGCCAGGTACCTTGAAAAATTAACCGAGCGATTGGCTTCGCTGGCATTTAAGGGAACGATCTATATCATGTTGTCGTCGGGCGGCATTACCACCATTGAAACCGCCCGTGATTTTCCCGTGCGCATTATTGAATCCGGCCCGACGGCGGCGGTTATTGCTTCCCAGTACTACGGGCGTATGTTTGATGTGCAGGATATGTTTTGTTTTGACATGGGTGGCACCACGGCCAAGTCGTGCCTGATTCAAAAAGGGAACGCCGGGTTGGTATCGACCTTTGAAGTCGGTCGGGTCCAACGGTTTAAAAAGGGGAGCGGCCTGCCTATTCAGGTGCCGGTGGTGGATCTGATGGAGATCGGCGCCGGGGGCGGCAGTATCGCAAAAATCAGCAAAATGGGTTTGCTGCAGGTGGGGCCTGAAAGCGCCGGTGCTTCTCCTGGACCGGTTTGTTATAGCCAGGGGGGTGAAGATCCCACCGTTACGGATGCGGATCTGGTGCTGGGGTATCTGGATCCCGATTATTTTCTGGGCGGCACCATGGCTCTGGATAAGGCCGCCGCGGAAAGAGCCATCACGAATAAGGTGGCGGCATCGCTGAATACATCGGTGGTGACGGCCGCTTTCGGTATTCACGATTTGATCAATGAGACCATGGCGGCCGCGGCCAAAACCCATATCGCCGAAAAGGGCGGTAATCCGAACATCATTACGGTATCGGCCTTTGGCGGGGCGGGTCCGGTTCACGCTTACGGGCTGGCCAAAAAAATCGGTGCCCCTGAAATAATGGTGCCGCCTCTGGCCGGTGTCGGTTCGGCCCTGGGATTTTTCACCGCACCGGTGGCCTTCGATCTGTCCCGGAGCCACCGGGTTGCCCTGAAAGATGCCGATTTTAACGAGGTCGAGGATTTGTTCGAATCCCTTGAAAAAGAAGGGATCGCCGCCCTTGGCAGTGCGGTTGATCCGGATGAGGTTTTATTTGAAAGGACTTTGATGATGCGGTTTGTGGGGCAGGGGGCCGAGACCGACCTATGCATTGATCGGAAACCGTTTTATCAATGGGAAAAATCCCATATTCGGGATTTATTCGATACGGCCTATAAAAAGCTCTACGGCCGCACCTATCCCGACAACCAGATCGAATTTGTCACCTTTAAGGTCAGGGCCGGATTGCCTCCCCGGCCGTTTCATCTCCCGCCGCCGGCCAAAACCGGTGGAACGCTCGAAACCTGTGTTAAAGGCAAGCGACAGGCCTTTTCCCTGATTCAAAAAGACTTTATCCCCTTTACCGTATATGACCGGTTTCGGCTGTTTCCCGGTGCCGAATTTTCCGGACCGGCCATCATCGAGGAACGGGAATCGACGATTGTTGTGGGGGAAGATGCGCGCGTTCGGGTAGATGAACATGGTTTTGTGTGGATCTATATTGGA